>CAIWTN010000050.1 GCA_903915625.1 uncultured Pseudomonadota bacterium
CTGCAGTCGGGAGTGTTACCAACGTCACGGGGACGGCCCCGATCTCAGTCGCCAATGGCACATCGACCCCAGTGATTTCTATGTCGCAAGCGAACGGTACAACCAACGGCTACCTAAGCTCGGCTGACTGGACCACGTTTAATAGTAAGCAAGCTGCTGGTAATTATGTGACTGGCCTAACCGGTGACGTATCAGCCGCGGGGCCTGGGTCTTCCACAGCAACACTTGCTGCAGTCGCTATTGCAGGCACGTCCACTAAAGTGAGTTACGATGTGAAAGGCCGCGTGACTTCGGGTACATCGCTAGAAGCAGCAGATTTACCTAGTCACAGTGCAGCCCTCATAACATCGGGCACCCTAGCAACTACTAACGGCGGTACCGGAGTCAACTCTACTGCAACCTTCCCGACATCAGGCGTAGTGGTGACGGAGGCAGCTACGGAAACGCTAACCAATAAAACGTTAAGCGATGCTGCGATCAACGGCGCATCGACTATTAGTGGTTCAACCACAATCGATACCACTGGCACAGTGAAATCAGGCGCCCAGACGGCGGCCGGGAATATCACGATTCTCGGTAACAGCACGACAGCAAATAAATTAATCCTGAACGACAAAGGTTCGACAAACTCAGTAGCACTGAAAGCTTCAGACAATCTGACTTCGTCACTCACTTGGGAACTACCAGGCACCAACGGCTCATCGGGACAGGTACTATCAACCAACGGCTCTGGCACTTTAAGCTGGGTATCCGCTGCAGTCGGCAGTGTTACCAACGTCACGGGCACGGTGCCGATCTCAGTTGCTACTGGTACGTCAACTCCAGTTATTTCTATGTCGCAAGCTAACGGTAGCACCAACGGCTACCTTAGCTCGGCTGATTGGGCGACGTTTAATAGTAAACAAGCTGCCGGAAATTACATCACCGCCCTCACTGGCGATGTGACAGCCTCAGGCTCGGGATCAGCTGCTGCAACACTCTCGGCCACTGGTGTTTCTTCTGGTACCTACACCAAGGTGACAGTTGATGCCAAAGGTCGCGCAACTTCTGGGACAAGTTTAGTTGCGGCGGATATTCCGCCACTGCCCACGTCGATTATCGGGTCTGGAACACTGGGAGTCGCCAACGGCGGTACAGGTGCAGCAACCATCACCAACAACGGTGTCGTCATTGGTGCGGGCACTGGCGCACTTTCTGGGGTAACGGGGACTTCCGGTCAAGTCATGACAGTAAATGGCTCCAACCAACCTATCTTTGGTGCGATCAACCTCGCTTCATCGGCTGCTGTTTCTAGCACACTTACAGTTGCTAATGGCGGTACGGGCGCTGCGACCTTAGCTGCAAATAACGTCTTGCTCGGCAATGGTACAAGCGCCCTGCAGGCGGTCGCACCGGGCACATCTGGTAACGTACTCACGTCAAATGGAAGCACATGGACAAGCGCAGCATCTGTCACCAATTGGGCTGTGCCTGGCACTATCGGATCAACGACTCCTAACACTGGGGCTTTCTCAACTTTGACGACGACCGGGAATGTCGGGATTGGGACTACGTCGCCACAATCAGCTTTAGATGTTTCTGGAAGCATTGTTCTTTCTGACGGCAATGCCTTTGCCACCAACAAATATTATTCCGGCGGTTGGAAGTACAAGGCCAACGGCTGGGGCGGTCACATGCAGTATTTCAGCACGGGTGGATTCGGACTTTTTGTCAACGCGCAGAACTCTTCGGGTGCCGGTGTTGCCGTGACTGATATTCAGGCATTGTCCGTGAGTGCTAATGGCAACATCGGCATCGGCACAACCGCACCCGCTGCAGCGCTACAAGTGACAGGCCAAATCGTAGCCACGCTACCATCAACACTTACACCGACGGGCACTACTCAGACCATCGACTTCGCCACCGGCAACATCCAAACTCTAAATCTAAGCTCTGCGACCGGTACCGTCACCTTGACCTTCACTAACGTTGTTGCAGGCGGATCCTATGCGCTAAAAATAATACAAGGTGCCACCGCTCGCACATTGACCTGGCCAACAGGCACTAAATGGCCAGGCGGCACACCGATCACCTTGTCGACAAACAGTGGTGCAATCGACCTAGTAACGCTGTTCTATGACGGCACGAGTTACTATGCCGTCGGTGGGAATAACTTCCTATGAGAGGGCGACTAAGAAACATTTTTGTCACTGCAATCTTTTTAGCTGCCTTAGGTAGCGAGACCCATGCATTTCCGTTTCAATTATTGCAGCAGGGTTCGTTAATTCAATCTAATCGTAATGTCCGTCGCATACTCCCCTCTTACAACTCCTCCTTGAAAGGCTATTGGCGTTTTGAGGGAAATTTCAATGATGATAGCGGCAATAACAAAACTGCTCGAGCACAAGGCAGCGCATCGACCGCGACTAATGGCAGCGTCGGTGGGGCAGTGTCATTGAACGGCACCACATCGTACCTTGATTTTGCTAGCACGGTGCTCACAAGTGCTACCAACATCTCGGTATCTGTGTGGTTTTATCAAACGGCGCTAGCCTCAGCTTATTTTTATGTGCAAGGCGTGACCACGGGATGTAATCCGTCAGCACAGGGGCTGGGAACTGACAGCAGCGGCCATATCACTGCCACTGTAGGATGCGGTGGAAGTGTCACAAGCACTGCCGTTTATAGTCCAAATACTTGGAACCATGCTGTGATGACCAAGGACTCCTCGAGTAATGTCACGCTCTATCTCAATGGTGCGCTAGTTGCCGGGCCAACAAACAATAACGGCGGACTCAGCCTGTCCACAGGTAACGATATGGTCGGAGCGGCATGGAACGGTAACGTACGCATGTTTTTTCTAAACGGAAAGCTTGACGAAGTCGCTCTTTGGAACGGCGTCGTGCTGACAGCATCTGACGTATCCGCGTTATTCCGAGCTGGCAGCGGCCAAATTTGGATCATCGGCGACGACACGACTGGTCGCACCTATTCAGATGGCACCTATGCTAGCAGTTGTTATGCATACCGCTCTGGTTCTTACTATAGAGGTGCAACTGGCGACGGAGTTTACTGGATCAAACCCGCTGCTACTGCATTCAGAGCCTACTGCGACATGACCACTGATGGTGGTGGCTGGACCTTGGTCGATAACGACGCATCCACAACTACTCAATTTACCAGCCGTCAGGCCGGCGCTAATGATTCCATTACTGTGACCCGTGGCTCCTATCTGCCGGCGTATCAATGGAGCGCGTCGCCAGAGTTACTCGTAAAATCTTCGTCCTATACGGGGTCCCTGGGCTGGGTCTCATTTTATGCGCAGGATGCAAATGCTAGGGAATATCCGACACAAACCGCGATTACCAGTCCGAACGTAGGTACCTGGGCGGTGAAGACCCTAAACGGCAATACGAATAACGGGGCTTTGTCGTGGATTTATCGCGATTTAAACCATTTTGGTTCAGTTTGGCTGGGTAGTGGTGCTCAGCCAACAGCGGCGTGCAATTATACACCTAATAATACGAACTTTTACAGCGGTCTCGGCAACTCAGTGTCGGGTAACGCAGCCGCATCCACTTGCTCCACCTGGGTACGCTAACGAACGGATCCACCAGACATCGATGCTTCAATTAGGCAATGGACAACTTGGCATGCTTAGCGAAGTGTCGAAAATCCGCATTCCGCGTGATTAGA
>CAIWTN010000051.1 GCA_903915625.1 uncultured Pseudomonadota bacterium
AACACAGCCAAACTCTTCGTGCTAAGGTTAGGCGTAAATTTCGCCGTCGAGATATTCCCTTGATTAAAGAAATTCAAGGCATCCTGATCTTCCTTGAAATAATAAGCGCCAACAACATACTGCATAGCCGAGTCGCCATTTGACGAGATTCTCGCTTCAAGCGACGTCTGCTTGCTAACTTCGTCAGTGCGCGTCAAAAATCCGGGCGCGTAACCATCGTAGCGATTATCACTACGACGGTAGGCAGGAACGACGGTCAACGTAGAAAATCCAAGGTCGCCCTGTATTTCCGCGGAAATGCCGTAATAATCTGAGTCAACGAACCCGTCCCCCTTAGGCGGGGCGACGCACCCACTGCTGACAAACCCACCGAACCCTCCGCAGAAAGGAGGAGCGAAGAGGGTGCCCGCATAAGTCGAAAGAGCGGCCACGCTGCGAGGATCAGATCCCCCAATCCGCTCGGAAAGAGCAGGAGCGGAATAGCCGGCACTTACGCCGGTGGGAAAAGCAGATCCCGGTGAAAGCACGCTTCCGATCCCTTTTCCGCCTTGGTGAAAGTAGTCACCACTAATCAGGATGGACAAGCCATCAGCAGGCTTTGCAAAGATCGATGCCCTAACGGCTCGGCCACTGTCATCCTGATAGCCGTCTGTAAGGTACCCATCGCGCTCGACGATCTGCGTGGCCATGCGCATGGCAACATTTTCGCCCAGTGGAATATTGAGAGCACCTCCGGCTTTCAGACTGTTATAATTGCCGTATTCGAAGGAGGCATTTCCGCCAAACTCACCTAAAATGGGCTTGCGCGGAATAACGTTGATAGCTCCCCCTGTCGCGTTACGGCCATACAAGGTGCCCTGCGGCCCCTTGACCACTTCAACGCGCTCGAGGTCATAAAAAAGCCCGCCAAGCGAGGAAGGACGCGCGATGAACACCCCACCATAGTTCAAGGCTATCGGGTTTTCACCAAACGAATTGCCTTGCTGAGAACCAACTCCACGCAGATACAGGCTGGTGGAGGTGCCGGCTGCAGGTTGGACGACGAGCGAGGGAACCAGCCTCGAAAGGCCTACTGGATCCGAGACGCTAGCGTTGATTAGCGCATCGCCTGAAACGGCCGAAACCGCAACAGCAGCCTTCTGGAGGCTTTCAGTTCGTCGCTGAGCGGTCACCACAATTTCATCAAGGCCGCCAGCCGTAGCCGCGTCTTCTGCGGCTTGCTGGGCCAAAGTTGGCGTCGAAATGCTGATCGCGGCAATCGCAACCGTGCACTGCAATAAAACTGATTTAGGCATGCTTCTCCCCTAGCCATTTGTCGAATGGTCGGTCATGCGGTACCGGGATCTGCTTTCGGCAACAAATTACTTGTCCGGGACGGTACATATCTGTCGCGTCAATAGCCTATTTGCATTGCGGTCGGCTTGGCTGAAACGTGCGATTTGGAACAACGCGCTAGTAGCATTCGAACCGACACCAGTTCGTTTGACTGTTCGGCTTTGAAAAACGACCGCCACTAATTTGGAAGCTCACTAAGCCTCTATAGCAGCAATGGTAGTTCGACTTGCACGCTAGGCTCAACAAGTGAATTCAATCGCACCGATAAGGAGGAGCAAGAGCACCTGCGCCTTTCTTTTCAGACCGGTGGGAGATGCGCAGATGGGGCGGGATAAACTGCCCATCCCGTTGCCTTACCATCGGCAGCCGCATCGGCGGGGGGCAAGATTATATCGATGCCTCTGTTCTTAGGTGAGTGAGTTTCCAGTCTAACGCGACCCTCACCATATGGCCATTCGCAGCTCTGCGCCTTCAGCCTTTGTACAGACTGTTCTCAACTTTCAGTGCTCGACGGAAAACAAGTAACATGGGGCAGGCTCATTTTGGTTCGTTTTGAGTACTTTAATGGTCAAAAGCCACATGGGTTAGTAACTGAAGGTTCTGATAGGCCGTAAAGAACGCCCAGCACTCAAGGATATATCAAACAAAAATGGAATTTACTTTTCAAGGAGCAAGATTGGAAGCTTCAGAAGAAATCAGCTTCTCTAGCATTCGCCGAGCGCGAACAGCCGCTGCATCGGACTTCAGAAGGATTGGCCCAAGCGCCCAAAAATCGGCAGAGCCCATGCGGGCTTGCTGCTGCTCCAGCATGGGCTTGTCTTCATTTTTGAATGCCTGCGTAACAGCTGTTCGGAGCATTTGGGTTAGCTCCTCGTTTTCAACGTCAAATCGCCGGGTCACACAAAAGAAATAATGGGAAGACGTCTCTGTTTCCGGAACCATGTTATGCAAGGTGAAAGAATGGTCTTCTGGAAGTGGAGCGATACCGGCAGGTTTGGCGCCAGTGTCTAAAACCATTAACGCTGGCGCCTGCCAAACAACTCGGGTCCATATATCGGCAAGGCCAGTCGGCACCATAGGCCTATAAGCATTGGGCGGCTCGCACCCAACTGACTGCCACTCGGCAATTATCGTACCGTCCACTTCGCGGCTCATCGCCTTGGCATTTGTGATGATCCCTCCGAGAGTAGTCGGATGGAGGTAGTCGGCGTGGCTAAGATCAAGAATATTGTCTGTGAGCAACTGATAGTTGCACATTGTTGGCATGTTGCCGTAGATGCGCGCCTTCTCGGGTGTATCATCAATGAAAGACAGATTAGGAATCTTTTCTGAATCCGCGATATCTGCATCACCCATCCATATCCAGAATGCCGAGTAACGCTCTACAACCGGAAAGGACTTCACTTTCATTGCAGACGTAATGGCGCCGTGCGGATTACGCACACAGGCTCCATCGGATCCAAAAGCTAGGCCATGATACCCACATACCACACGGTCATTTTCGATCATACCTGCAGACAAAGGGGCAAACCTATGCGGACATCTATCCAACAACGCTGCCAGCGCGCCATCCGCCGTCCGGTAAAACAAAATCGGTTCGTTGAGAATGGTCCTGAGTAATGGCCTGGAGGTGCCCACCTCCGAGGACCAGCCAGCCTGATACCAAATATTTCGGAGCCAATTCATCGCAGCATGCCACTCTGTAATGGGGCCCATGAGCGAGTGAGGCTTGCAAGTTCCGCTTCAAACAAATTCGGCTCATGGAGCATTGCAGCCGTCCTACACCAGGAAAGCCCTTGTTAGAGATTCCCTTTAGCCTTAAACGGCAGGCACGTCGCCGCGATAAATTCGATGGCTTCATATCAACCATACAGGACCGTTTATCGTGCAGGCCTAATAGGCTTCGTTCTAAGAAGGCCACCAAAGCAACCTCTAAAATGCTCAATTTTGATCGTTTCTTCGTCCCGGCACGGCTATTAATCTGCCCAAAACAAGACAACTGCCCTTCATGCGCTGGGGTTAACCCCAGCCGATAATGCAAACTCTGACGGCGACCAGAACACCAACAATGTGCTTACGAATTTGCTAAACTGGAAAATTTCGCAGAACAAGGCGTGATCTTTAGAAGCGAAAATATGAGAATTTCACGTCAATAGATTAACAGCGCATCTGCATTTCCAAGGATAGGAACAGTTGTTTCCTTTGGCCCGAAGAACTGCATCTGACCGATAGATTTTCCAGCACATACTAAGCGGCCGCGCATACAAAGCGCTCCCCAACCGACGGGCAAACGCTGCTCGCCTTCAGCGCAGAAAGGCTGAATTTCGCAGTCGCGCCCAGCCACACGCCCCAAACAAATCCAACGCGCACCCTGAGCTCCGGCTGTAATCGTCATAGATTCATGGCCCAATCCGTCATTGGACCAACCCGTTTCGGGCGTATTCGGGATCCACTTCCCCACGTGATTGAACATGCGGCCGGGCACGGTGCCCGATGTCATGGTCGTCACTGCAAAATGGTAGGGATCGGTCGTCTCCGCGGCATGAGCTGCGCGCCGTTTAAGACCCAGCGTCGTTCAGGTTCGAACGGAGTAGGTCAATTCTGACCCCCGGTCGTTAATTCGCGGGTGTGTGAATTTTGGATCGGAAGCGGTTTCCGGATGCAAACCCGTACACTTTCACCCTCCCCCCGTCCCTATTACGCTCACGCGCGCGGGAAAGCGCAGATCTGCATGACGCGATATTGATCCAATAATGACGCACTTTCGGGCGTAAGTTATTGATAATGAACAGATGACGCTCCCACCCCCTAACCATTACATGTGCGCCTGAGTTATGAGGAATAATTAGAAGATGTTACCCCCTATACAAAATGGTTGCCTGAGGGGTGCGTCATCTGTTCATTTTCAGATACTTAGCGCGAATATACAGTCATTCTTGCGTCACTCTTGCGTCATTCTCACCGATGCGCTGCACTCCGGATCCTGAGCCCCATAAACACGCGACCAGCACTCGTGCGCTTGGACCCGATACCTGAGACATTGGCCTGTATACGCTGCAAATGCTCGACCTTGAGGCAGCCCTCCTAAAGGGGTGAGCAACTGTCGGAAGCTGTCGGAAGCACGGAAATGCGTCAGTCGGAAGCTTGTCGGAAGCCGTCGGAAGCACGGTCGGAAGCAATCGGAACGCGCAGTCGCTTCCCCCCCATACCCCCTAAGGGCTTCCGACTGCGCGTCAGGCGCGTCGTCAGCCACAGTCTTTGAGCTGGATGGCGGCCGAAGCAGGCCCGCCCATCTCCAACTAAACCTGAAGGAGAATTTGCTTCAAGATGAGCCAAATCGCCTTCAATCTTCGCTCGTCTATGAAAGTAAACGCGGGTCTTAGGCGCTAGTTAAGCAGCCGTTGCCTTCAGGCAAAAATCAGGCCAGTGGGCCAAATACGCAGCGCAAAAAGACCAGATTTGAAGCACCGAAGCAGCCTCCAAGCGAAGGTGATGGCCAGCACTAAGTAAAAAGTAGACGAGCAACCAAGACTAACGATCGGCCATGAAATGGTTAATAAAAAAGTAAATATTCGTGAGACTTAGATCAGACAGACTGGGGAGTTTACGCATGAAGTCCGCTAAAGGAGCCAGAACAGCCCGAAGGTCATCCCGCATATCTACGACAGACCCTTCAGTCTCTTGCTTCCACAGTGCTGACGAAACACCAGAACGCAAAAAACTCCCCAAAGGGAGCTGCTTTAGCAGTCTAGAAAACCGCGGATTTCCAGGGTTTTTGTTGGTTGCGGGAGTAGGATTTGAACCTACGACCTTCAGGTTATGAGCTGCATTTTCAATGACTTAGCCGAATCTCGATACAGCCGACATAAGTGCGACATTACCGACAGATAGGCCAATGTCTAGCAGGTCCCCTCCCCCGC
>CAIWTN010000052.1 GCA_903915625.1 uncultured Pseudomonadota bacterium
CCACCCGACCGGCGTGTTCCCCGTGCAGCCCGGCACTGCCGCGTACACGTACTATGCGGCGGCTCCTGCGGAAGGCTATTCGAGCGCCGCAGCCATTCCCATCGCGCCTTACGATCTCGACGTCACTGTCCCAGCAAATCCTGTGTATTCGGAAACGCCCACCTGCATTTCTGACTTAACATTCGGTGTAGCTACGCAGACTGGTGCCGTTTGGCACGCCAACATCGCTTATGCCGGCGTCTGGGTCGACCCCATCGCGGCACTGCCGGTCGACAAGTGCTGGGGACATCCCTACAGCTTGCAGTATCACTACCACGGCTTCTCTTGGAAGTGCTTCCCTCGCCAAGGTAATGCTGAAAAGCATTCACCGCTCTTCGGGTATGCGATGGATGGCTTCGGCATCTACGGGCCACGCGGAGAAAATGGCAAGTTGGTTCGTAACGCAGACTTGGACGAGTGCCACGGCCACTTTGGGCGTATCGAGTGGGACGGCAAGCAGCAGAACATGTACCACTACCATCTCAACAACGAATTCCCCTACGGGCCTGGGTGCTACCGCGGCGCGACTGGAACCATCGCAGGCCATGGCAAACATTCCCATGGCTTCCCGGCAGCGAAGTCGGTAGACCCAGCGGCTTCAACGGACATCTACGGCAACAAGCTGCACTAATCCAGCCCTGCCGTACCGCAGGGTGCCGACCGCACTCTGCTTTTTGGCGGCGCGGGACGTAGGAACCGCGCCGACTAGAACCACGGACCTTCGGCCTCAGGCACCATCCCAGCCATAGAAGTCTATGCTGCAAACTTCCTTATTAAACTAGACCTAACTCCTTTATCAACACTCATGTTGGCCGCCTGTGGTGGTGGAGATAACTCTTAACCTACACCTCCAAAATTAAATTCAAATGCTGCTTCGCTGGAGTCTTGGTCATGAAAGCCATTCAATCAAAGAACAATAAAAACACGCTTGCCTTAGCGGCGCTTGGCGTTGTTTACGGAGATATTGGCACGAGTCCGCTTTACGCTTTCGAAACTGTATTTAACAACAGCCTATCTTCAGTGAGTCAATCCGAAGCCAATATTTTTGGAGTTTTGTCTTTGTTTTTTTGGAGCTTGGTGCTCGTCGTCACAATTAAATATGTAACCATTGTGATGCGAGCAAGCTATTCAGGAGAGGGAGGCATTATTACACTAACCAGACTCCTTCTGGAATACTTTCATGACAAGCCTATCAAGATAGGTTTCTTAATTTTCGCTGGATTGCTGGGGGCTGCTTTTTTCTATGGGGATGGCGTGATAACGCCAGCAATTTCGATATTGTCTGCAGTAGAGGGTTTTGAAATTGCAGGTCCGAAATTAAAGAATTTTATTATTCCAGCCGCTTTGCTCATCGTGACTTTTTTGTTTTGGGGACAAAGATACGGGACCGGGAAAATTGGATTTTTTTTCGGTCCCGCAATGCTGGTTTGGTTTACTTTGTTAGCGGCCTTAGGTCTATTCAATATAATTGATAATCCACGTGTGCTTTTAGCAGCAAATCCAACCTATGCGATAGATTTTCTAACGAACAATGGAATTCTGCCGTTTTTTGCAATGGGCGCAGTTGTGCTGTGCGTTACGGGGGCTGAGGCACTCTACGCGGATATGGGGCACTTTGGCGCCGGTCCGATTAAGCTGGGCTGGACCCGAATTGTATTGCCAGCCTTGCTATTGAACTACTTTGGTCAGGGTGCGGTTTTATTAAAGTCCGAAGGTAGTTTTTCAATTCAGCAACTTGAAAACCTTTTTTATATGATGGCGCCGGAAAATTTTCGGATATACATGGTAGTTATTGCTACCATTGCAACTATTATCGCATCCCAGGCGGTCATTTCAGGAGCGTACTCGCTGACCAAACAAGCGATCGATCTTGGGTGGTTGCCCGAACTGCGCGTTATTCAAACTTCGAAAACCGAGCTTGGTCAGATATACATTCCATCTATTAATTTTATGCTCTTCGTGATGGTAGTGCTTACGATACTTTTATTTCAGAGTTCAACTGCCCTTGCCGGTGCATATGGGATTGCGGTGACAGGCACGATGCTGCTAACCGACTTTTTGGCAATATCCGTTGCAATTGTTGTCTGGCGCTGGAAACCTGTTTTGGTTATTATCGGCGGAATTTCATTTGTTGTGATGGATTTGGTATTTTTTGCATCAAATAGTTTGAAGTTTTTTGATGGCGGCTGGTTTCCCGTAGGATTAAGCTTAGTAATGGTGGTCACCATGGCCATTGGTTATAATCGCTTTGGCAAGCAAAAGATGAAAGCCGCGATAAGCAATATCAAATCCCGACCTTATCTCTAATCGTGCCCGTGGGTTCCACTAGAAAGCGCTCAGGGTTGTTGACGTCACCCACGGCTTCCCTGCAGCGAAGTCGGTAGACCCAGCGGCTTCAACGGACATCTACGGCAACAAGCTGAACTAGCCGCAGAACGATGCCTCAGTGGGAGGCGCGACCGCGCCACCCACGAGGACTACCGGGCTGGACCTGCCAGCCCGGCGATTCACCTGCTCATGCTCTTGAGCTGTTCAAGCGTTACATAGCCAAGCTGCGCCTTGTCAATGCGGCTGAAATTTTTGCTCACGCGCGGCATGGCCTTGGCCTCTTCGGCGGTCAGCTTGCCGTCGTTGTTTTTATCTGCGGCGGCGAAGCGTGTCTCCAGCTCCTTGTCCTTGTCGTCCGCGTGGACATTCGGAGACATGGCGGCCGTCAGGGCCAGAACACTCACGGCGGTCAAAGCGACCTTACGAAATAAACGCATCGAGAGCTCCTTACTCAGGTCGGAAAAAGACAATATTCAAGGCTTGGGAGCCACTTGATCGACGACCAGTGCCACCCACTTGTCCAGCGCCGGCTTGAGGGCGTCGAGGCTCATGCGGGTTTTTTCATTGTCTGCGCGGCCAATGCTATCTCCCAGCAACTCGTGCTTGGATTCACGCAGGATTTCAGAAGACGCTGACTGGCTCAGCCGCATCTCCAAAATGGCCGTAGCCTGCATGACCTTACCCATTGCAGCATTCTTCGCCGCTCCGGTGACGAGGCGCACAGGCACCAAGTCCAGGACCGTCTTACCCTCGGGCTGCGCGCTCAGCGCTGTCAGCGCCACTTCCAGGGTGACGTCAGCCGCCGCCTTATCGTCGACTACACGGGTGCGAACCGCCAGCTGGGAGCGCAGCTGCTGCTCGGTGTAAATCAACACGGAACCGACCAAATCGTCGTCCAGCTCACCGAACTTCGCAGCCACCGGAAAGCGACCCAACGGTGTCACAAAAACTGCCGGGCTCTTCAGGTCCTTTGCACCCGGCGCCGTGTAGCCAAGATAGCGGGCGCGAATCGAACCTTCCTTGTCCAGACGACCATAATCGCTGAGAAAGCCG
>CAIWTN010000053.1 GCA_903915625.1 uncultured Pseudomonadota bacterium
CTCTGGGACAAAATCACTGAATTTGCAAAGGATGCGGGTAAAGAGGTCATACAGAAGGCGCTTTGGTTATATTACGCTGCTCAGGGACCAAACACTCCTGGTTGGGCGAAGGCAGTGATTTATGGTGCATTGGCTTATTTTGTCCTTCCGCTTGATGCGATCCCGGATTTTACTCCCGTCGTGGGCTACTCCGATGACCTGGGTGCATTAGCTGCAGCCGTAGCTACTGTGTCGATGTATATAGATCAAGGTGTGAGAGAACAGGCAGAAAAGAAAATGGCTGACTGGTTTGATTGAGATGCAGTTTGCCCAGTGGTTAGATTTAGAATGCACTGAGGCTTCCGGTTTCAAGAATACTTGGCCATAGTGTCTCGCGTATAGTGAGTTAGATAATTTCCAAGTATGCTAACCCGTCAACCTATATTCTGTCCTCAGCCACCATATGCCAGTTATATGGTGCGAGTAGTGGTGCGCAAAATTCAGCTGCGCTTGAAAAATATAACCCCGTTAGAAGTAAAAAAAAGAGCATCCACATGGTCCGCTGGGGGTAGGTGCAATAGTATGAAATCGAGTGGAATTTTTTGAGCACTAAGCGTGAGTTTTAGCCGCCGTCATTGCGACCTATCGATTGCAGGGCATAACGCATTCTACAATGTGTGTAGTGGCCGAAAACTGTCCGGCTGTCCGGGAATTGGGCCAAGCGGATTTCCGGTAATCCGTGAATCACTTTTGCGCGGCACACCGCGCAAGTCGCCGATTACCCAAGGAGAACAAATGGTTGGAGGCTCTGCCGACTCCAAATCGTATGGGCACGTATACGAAAAAAAAGAAGCATTAGGGGTAACTGGGGGTTAAAGCGAAGCGCTCTCCGCACTTTAGGTGCATAGGGTGTGTAGAAAACCCTAAAGCAATTGAGGCCATCCTGAAGGGATGGCCCAAGGCGCTGCGGAGCGCAGCATTATTGGGACATGGGCAGCCGACCTTAAGCATGAGCAGTAGAGAAGGAACCTGTTTTGAGTCGTTAAACAACGAGAAATTCTGAATATTGTTGATTAATACTAAAGTTTTGCCTGTAGCATTCCGAAGCTTCACATACCGGGCAGTTGGTTGGTGCTATTGGCCGGCTACTAGGCAGAGCTCAAGCTGATTTCAAGATTCATGCAGGAATTCCTTTATTCAGTACCCGCCATCTTGCTGGATGCGAACGAGCAGAAGCTGACTTTCTAGTGGTAACCGCAAAACGAGAATGCTTATGCAAATCGCCTCCAATAACTTTTTAACCGCATTGGCCGGTGTCTTCGTCCTAGCAACGACGGGGCTAGTGGCATGTAACAAGCTCGGTGGTAAGTCTAACTCATCTGAGTCAGCTCAGAGCAGCGCTAACGAACCTAAAACCAATACGCCGCCATCTACTAAAACTGGATCCGGCCTGGAGATACCCAAAGACATGGTTGGGCGATGGTATTCCATCGAAGAGAAAAAGTGGGTCACCTTAACCAAAGATAAATTAGTTCGAGGCCCCGCTGCCGAGGACATCTTTGAGCTAATCGGTAGTAGCGATGGAGGATTCACATTCGAACGCAGGAGTCCTGCCGGCTGCGAAAACTGCGACCCAGCGAAAGACGCAATCAAACTTAAGTCTTTAGATGGCGCTATGGCTCAGTTGACATTCCAGGATAACGGCGAAGTGGTCCAGAACATAATCCGCTATGGGATCGACCACGCGTCATTGAAGGGGAAGCTAGTCCAGATGGGCGCGGGAATTCTCGGCCTAAACGGACTAGGTCTGAACGCTCCATCCGCGTCCTATGATATCAACCTGCAAAATCCATACGATCCCTCGGGAGTCAGCGTCGCTAGTATAAGCGGCGACGGCACGTTCCAGATATCTGATATCAAGTCGGGGATCTACGACCTGACAGTAAAAGAAAAAGATGCGGCGGCCCCTCTGTACACTATCAAAGGAGTCGCGGTAGACGGAGCGGCCGACGATATCGGGATCATCACGATCAGCTCGACGGAATATAACTTTAAGACCGAATTTTTGCCGCAGTCAGACTTTCTCTTCGACGGAGTAAGCTACAAGGCGAAACTGCGAGTCAAAAACGTCGGAACTGTCACGGTTAAAGGCGTCAACTATCAGCTATCGACAAGCGAACCAAGTGTCGTGCTTGGGGACAAAAAAGTAGGCATTCTCAATACTATAGATCCAGGACAATCTGTAGAAGTGGAAGTCTCTTTCGCGATATCCGGCATGGATTTTGTAGAGGAGAAGTTAGTTACCATAGATGTCTTACTCGGCGACGTCACGGGCACAAAGTGGAACGACAGGTCCTACATCGACATCTACAAAGTTCCCGTCCTACTCAACGTAAGCACTCTAACGTCAGTCTCTGGATTGGTGATCTTTAAGGACCGAAAACTAATCCCATTTAGTTCCACAAAGGAAAATGGTGCTGCGGTAGTCTCCGTTCCCTACATCAAAAATTATCCCTACAAAATTATGCTTTCCGCTGCCACCAGGGCTCAGGAGGCAGTCTACTCAATCGGTTTAAAGGCTCCAAGTGCAGCGGCACAGACTCTGGAAGGTTTTTTTGACACCGCCTCCTACGAACCCAACGACCTAGAGCCCCAGGCGACCAAGGTTAACCTATTCGACTCAATCATAAGTTATCTTCACGTAGGTGACCTCGATGGCTACACATTTAGTTTCTCACCAATCGAAATTATCTATAGCGGTGGACCTTTTGCCGACGCGAAAGTGGCGGCATTTAATGGCGCATATCTGCCCGGTCAACCTCTAGCCATTTCGGGGAACTCAGCGAATCCAATGAGACCAGGTTTTGTTTTCCGCGGCTGGAATTCCAAACCCAGCGGTCAAGGGGACCTCCATTGGCCCGGCGATATGATTCAAGCGCCATGGAGCGATATAAACCTATATGCTCAGTGGTCTGGTTGTGATAACGGGGAAAGCTGCTACAGCTCCATCTCAGGTTTAGTTAACGGCACCTGGGCGCATACTCCTAGCGGGAAATCTTTAGTTTTTGCAGACGGTGCATGGCTGGATCGTAGTAATCAATTCAGAGTATTGGCGCCGGACGGGTCCGATCGCCTTCTGATCAGTGGAGCAAATTTTGAGGCAAACTATTACTCAGGCGTCGGGTCTACGCGTTGGAAGAGATTGGTTTCAGTGACAACACCGCTTGGCAAAGAAATCCAGTACTCTAACGGAGTCTGGGTGGAACGCGGAAGCGGCACCAGAGTGCTTGCGGTTGATGGTACTGATAACTGGGCCCATCAGTTAAATCCCGATGGCCGTGGTTATAGCTCGGCACTCATTGATAAGCAGAATGTAGCCGGTCGAGCCTGTCCGACTAACGTATTCGTCCCTGGTAACCTGGTGGCGACAGGTAAGTGCCTTTATTACGACGGTGGCAATCCGGCTCAGACTCTAAGTGCGAGTGGCACGAGCCAGACTGATCTAACCTCCCTTGGGTTAGGTGACTGGCAAGCAGCTGGCACCGGCAATGGGACTGGCGCCTCCTGGTACGAGGGCAACATCGCAACGTGTGCGGCCAAGGGTATGCGCCTACCGACATTGTATGAGACCACGGCTGGCTATCCGACCGGATCATATAAACCATCCGATGCAAGTCCGGTCTTTAGCCCATCAAGCGGGATACCAAGGAGCGGGGGTTACACGTGGACTTCGTCGTCCTCTACCCACAATTCCGTTGATTATTGGATCTGGTCGGGTAGCAGCGACAACTTCACCCAAAGCTATCTCAACAACTTCGCCGTCAGGTGTGTCAGTCCAGGTGAGGCAGCGCCTTACACAGTCACATACGTTGGCAACGACAACACTTCTGGAACGGTTCCAGTTGATGCGAACAGTTATGCAGGTGGCTCCAATGTAATTATTTCAGCGAACACCGGAGCCATGGCCAAAAGCGGTTACTCACTCGCCGGCTGGACAACTTCTTCTGATGGCAGCGGTACGATATATACGTCCGGTCAGAAGCTCGCTGTCGGCACAAGCAACATCGCACTCTATGCTAAGTGGGAGCCTCCATATACGGTAACCTACTTTGGCAACGGCAATACTTCAGGAACGGTTCCAGTTGATGCGAACCGTTACGCAGGTGGCTCCAATGTAATTATTTCAGCGAACACCGGAGCCTTGGCCAAAGGCGGGTACTTACTCGCCGGCTGGACGACTTCATCTGATGTAAGCGGTACATCATATACAGCTGGTCAGGCGCTTGCTGTCGGCGCGGGCAACATAACACTCTATGCGAAGTGGATTGAAACGTGCGGGGATACGTCTGCAAACAATTGCTATTCCGGAACTAACGCGACTACTCTGCAGGCAGGTGTAACGCTCACCACGCCGTCGGGAAAAGAACTTCAATACTCTAGCGGAGTGTGGTTAGAGCGAGGAAGTGGCGGCCGTGTGCTTGCAAGTGATGGCTCTGACAACTGGGCCTATCAGTTAAATCCCGACGGTCGTAGTTACAGCTCGTCACTACTAGATAAGCAGCATGTAGCCGGTCGAGCCTGTCCGACTAACGTATTCGTCCCTGGTAACCTGGTGGCGACAGGTAAGTGCCTTTATTACGACGGTGGCAACCCGGCTCAGACTCTAAGTGCGAGTGGCACGAGCCAGACTGATCTAACCACCCTCGGGTTAGGTGACTGGCAAGCAGCTGGCACCGGCAATGGGATTGGCGCCTCCTGGTACGAGGGCAACATCACAACGTGTGCGGCCAAGGGTATGCGCCTACCGACATTGTATGAGACCACTGCTGGTGATCCCGGAACATACTCCAATCCATCCGATGCAAGCCCGGTTTTTAGCCCGTCGAGCGGGGTCCCAATCAGCGGGGGGGCGGGGAACACGTGGACTTCGTCGGCCTATACCAACTCCTCTTCCAACAAGTATTGGATCTGGTCGGCTAGTAGCACCTACAACGGCAACAACCTCTACTACGCCGTCAGGTGCGTGGTGCCGTAGTCGCTCTATACACCTTGAGTCTTGGAACTTTAATTTTGTTTTCTGTCCTCGCGACACTTGGATTTTTTTATTTTTTTGGCAACGGCTTAAGCGGGTA
>CAIWTN010000054.1 GCA_903915625.1 uncultured Pseudomonadota bacterium
ATTCCACCACTTTGGCAGAAATGTATATAAGGCAGCACCACTATAGTAAGGCGCTAGAAATTTACCGCCGTCTACTTCAACAGTCGCCGGGCAATGATGCTTTGCGGACTAAAATGGCGGAGTTACTGCGCCTTGATAGAGAACAGCGCGATACTGATTTGACGCTGGATCCAGGTCTTGTAGACGTCATCGAGAGTGTCGAAATCATCAACCGCCAAATGCGGTTTTACAACGAATTGTTGAGTCGTTTGAAATGAACGCAAAAACAAAGAAAAAAAAGTCAAAGCCCCAGCCGTGGCGTATTTTAATTGCTAGCGGCGTTAACTTAGACCTGTTGGGCATGCGTGAGCCGCATCTTTATGGCAGTCAGACTCTGGCCGATATGGAGGCACTCCTCCAATCTGAATTTGGCGAGATTGCTGAACTTAATTTTTTCCAAACAAACGCCGAGGCCGAATACTTGGCAGCCCTCAGTCAAGGATGGGATGGCGCCGTCATTAATCCTGGTGCATGGACACACACGTCACTTGCGCTAGCCGATCGGCTCGCCGGTCTGAAGTTGCCCTTCGTTGAGGTGCATCTTTCTAATACTGCCGCTCGCGAGGCCATTAGGCACCACTCATATACTGCGCCTTTGGCGGCTGGAGTTGTGCAAGGGTTTGGAATTAATTCATACGCTCTAGGACTAAGTGGCCTACTTTGCCATTTGAGTGAAGTACAGAGTTAAACTCATCAGATCATTTGAATGTAATCCAGCTCCAGTTTACCCCTGCATTTTTGATGTCGCGGCGGAAACTGTGCCAACCTGTGTTGGCAAAAGTGCAGGCTTGGATGATGCTGATTTGCTCTGGCGGGACTCCAGCATTGGCTAGCGCCAGTGCTGCGGACACAGCAAGATCAAGATGCCAGCGATCACCGCGACCTTTTGAAAGTGCGAAAGCCGCTTGTTCGGTATTTAAGCCCGAAGCAGGGGTCAACAGCGCATCGACCACGTCTGGGCCGACTTCGAAGCGCTCGCGACTGATGGTGGGGCCCACGGCGGCGTACACTTTTTTAGGATCTATTTTTGCCTCTGCGATTTTCAGCAGGGTTTCTTCGATGATGCCGCTAGTTAGTCCGCGCCATCCAGCATGGACTGCTGCGGCGATTTCGCCTGGTACTGCCAAGAGCACGGGGATGCAATCAGCCGTTTTGACCGAAATGGTCGTGCCTGGCTCGGTAGTATATATGCCGTCCGCCTCAACCCGTTTGGTGGCGCGAGGGCTTGTGGTTTCAGCTCCGGAGGTGACGACTCGTGTGCCGTGCACCTGCCGGACATGGTGCGACTCTGGCGCCGAATGGTCTCGGCCGAAAAAGCCGTGCTCGACGCCCACGCTGCTCAGGAGCTTAGAGTGAATGTGGGGTGCTTCCCAATTCATAGCAGATAGCAGCGCTCTAGTACGCATCTAGCAAGTTCCCTAATTTTATATGCAAGTCATTTACACCCGGTCGTATCATATAGTCGGGTGGGTGGGGTATGGCTAGCCCAAATCACTTGACGCAAACAACGTATAACGTAGTCACTTTGCTAGTAGCGAAAGTTCTGCCATTGGATAGTGTAGTTGAGTTAGCCAGGGTCTGGTCCTGCGCATCAGTCGACGCGGACCAAAAGTTGAGGGAGGCAGCGTCTGCCGCCTTCACCGAAGCGATGCCGTGCTCATAAAGTGACATCAGTTCCTTTTGGGTAGGTAAGCGCCAGCTTCCAGCCGAATAGCCGCCGTAAGTTGAGTTATTACAGGCATTAATGGCCGCCGCCCAGTCGTGGTCGGCCGGTCCTGCTGGGCCCGTCGTAGTCGTATTACCGGTCGAGTCCAAAGGATCGGTGACCTGTAGATTGCTGATCTTGTCTTTATAGATACAGGTGTAAGACGTGCCGCTGCCACAAGGGGCCAGTGATTTGCCGCCGTCTGTCGTTGTGACATCTGCCCAAGTTGAGCTGTCGCAATAGGTGTCCGCTGACCAAGTAGTCACTTTGCTGGGTGCAATGCCATCGTAATCATCAATGGTGTCCCAGTAATCATAGTTGGTTCCTCCCGTCGTAGTTGCCGTGTTCGGCAGTCCGCCAACAGCGCCGTCGTAGTTAAACTTGGCGACATTCACCGCGTTGCGGCAGTTGGTTTTTAGCTCGCCGTTGACGCCGGCGAGAGTTTTGCCAGCGCGCAAGTCCCAGGTCGAGATTGCTGTAACATTGGCTGCCTTGAAGTCTCCACTAACCGCGCAGTTTTGCTGCCCATCAGTAGTGCAGTCTGGGCTCACTATAGCGGTGCCTTTGACCCCGGCTATAGTCTTGCCACTCAGAACGCTCGATGCAGTGATGTTTGAAAGTTGGGCTGAGGGGAATCCAGAAACGGTGATGCAGCCAAGAGCCCCATCACTTGAGCATTTGGGCTGACCCGAAGAAGAGCCGCAGGCTCTTTTGCCAACTTGCAAAGTACCGATCGCATCGTAGAAGGTTATCCCTGAGCAAATTAAATTTGGGTCTGCCGTGATGATCGGTTGATCTGTTTTGCCGCCGTTAGAAAACAAGTTTATGTTTTGAGTTGTTCCGTCTTGGGAGAAAGTTAGAGTTAGCATACCGAACGGCTGTTGATCGGGAATGCTGATAGTTAGGCGGTTCTGACTTTCGACTGTCACACCTAGCGCCTTTGGGTCCGCTGGTCCTGTGACGCTTAGTTGCAAAGAGGAACGGAAGTTTTCTCCTGTGAGGGAGAGGCTTTCTCCCGGGCTGACCACAATTTTTTTAACCTCGTCGATGAGTAACTTTGGTTGCGGTTGCGCTGGTGCTGCCGGACACTTGGCGCTAACCACGCCTGCGGTGCAGATTGTCGCGGGCTTCTCTGCCACGGACGCCTGAATGCCACCCTTGCAAGCACTTAAAGCCCCGAGTGAGAGCACTACGAGAGCCAAAGCGAAGCGGCTATGTGCAAGTCGCTTGGTCACCTTGAGGTCGGCTAGTTGTGATTGGGGTTGAATCATACTTCGCTGCTTTAGCTGTGCCTTTGAGAGTGCGGATCCGCGGTCATGAATTGACCCGCCGGATCTCCTATCCCATCGACAAGATTGACTAAAACTTTAGGGCCTGATGAATTTATTCTATTTTTGTCTTTAATTCTGAGTACTTATGCCCATGTTGGGCGGTGAAAGTGCTCGTTGGTGCCAGGGAGAGATATTTTGCTAGGGAGGCCGCCTCCCAATCTTTTCTATTTATCATGTGAAATCAATATCTTATCAATAAAAGGGACGCTCCTCTGGAATATTGAAAATTATGTATATAAAAAAACTTTAATATAGTTTTGCTTTTGTGCCGATGAGGGTTTAGGATCTGTAACTGGACCCCAAAGGAAGCCCCTCATGTTGGCCCCAGTAAGTACTCCAAAAGAGAAGACTTCGATGCCTTCGGCCCCGCCTTTGCCGAGCGCCGGCCGGCTCGTGGCGATATGCAAGGCAGTTGCAGACTCCCTGCGACTTGAAGTGTTGCGCGTGCTGAGTAGTGATTCTTTTGGCGTCCAGGAGCTCGCCCGCATCTTTGGCATGCCGCAGCCTGGGATGAGTCATCACCTTAAAATTTTAGCGAAAGCTGAACTGGTCCATACGCGGCGCCAGGGTAATAGCATCTTCTATCGGCGAGCTCTTTT
This sequence comes from uncultured Pseudomonadota bacterium, assembly GCA_903915625.1. Lineage (GTDB taxonomy): Bacteria > Bdellovibrionota_B > Oligoflexia > Oligoflexales > CAIYRB01 > CAIYRB01. Next base: position 3,675 of record CAIWTN010000054.1, read on the forward strand.
GAGAGGCGACGATGCTCTCCCTGAGTTTCTGACCAGTCTGTTTGCCACGATTGAAGAGTTGTCGCTGAGTGAGTCTTTGCGGACAAATATCGCGAAAGTACATGCCGAACGTGCGGCTCAGTCGCGTCTGTTTTTTGCTCGCAACGCAGAAAAGTTCAGCGAAAATCAGGGCCAACTCTGCGAGCTTAGTCACTACTTGCCAAATTTGCGCGAACTTCTCGACATTATGGAACAGCCGCGCTCTAGTCGAGTGCTGGAAGTTGGACCAGGCGAAGGCGAGCTACTGCGTGAGCTCGCTAAGCGCTACGAGCAGGTTATCGCTCTCGATAACTCGGAAGAGATGCTCAGTCTTACCCGTCAGCGCCTTAGCACGGCTCAGCGTGCGCAAATTCAATTTGTGAGTGCGTCGCTCGAGGATTTTCAAGTCGATCTTGGGCCCGTCGATGCAGTCGTGCTCAACATGGTGCTCCACCACCTGTCTTCCCCACGCCAAGCTTTTTATAGGCTGCGAGAGTTGCTGCGTCCGGGTGGTTGTCTTCTTATTGCTGATTTGTGTTCGCACGATCAAGAGTGGGTGAAGAGTTCTTGCGGTGATGTCTGGTTAGGGTTTGAGCCTCAGGAGTTGCGCGAGTGGGCTATGGGCGCTGGATTCGGCGAACCCCAAAGTCTTTACCTTGGTTTAAAAAATGGTTTTCAGATCCAAATTCAATTGTTTCGTGCAGGCTCTTAAGCTGCATTTCACTTATCGAAAGGGATATTCTATGACAAAGCCAGATTACAAAGTTGCGGACATTAGTCTTGCCGATTTCGGCCGTCGTGAGATTAAGCTTGCTGAGCGCGAGATGCCGGCCTTGATGGGTCTGCGTCGCAAGCACAAAAAGGCGCAGCCGCTTAAGGGCGCGAAGATCATCGGCTGTATCCACATGACGATCCAAACTGCGGTTCTGATCGAGACTCTGGTTGATCTCGGCGCTGAAGTTCGCTGGTCATCATGTAACATCTTTTCGACTCAGGACCACGCAGCTGCAGCTGTGGCGGCGAGTGGCACTGCCGTTTACGCCTGGAAAGGCCAAACGAACGAAGAGGGTAGCTGGTGTATCGAACAAACGATTCTGAAGGACGGCAAGCCCTGGGATGCGAACATGATCCTCGATGACGGCGGCGACCTCACCGAGATGATCCATCACAAGTATCCTCAGATGCTAAACAAGATTCACGGAATCACCGAAGAAACCACCACCGGTGTTCACCGTTTGATGGACATGTTGGAAAAAGGTGAGCTCAAAGTACCAGCTATCAACGTTCACGACTCCGTGACTAAGTCAAAGAACGACAACAAATATGGATGTCGTCACAGTCTAAACGACGCGATCAAACGCGGCACAGACATGCTGCTTGCCGGTAAAAAGGCTCTGGTCATTGGCTACGGTGACGTGGGCAAGGGGTCGGCTCAGAGTCTGCGTCAAGAGGGCATGATCGTTAAGGTCACCGAAATTGACCCAATCTGCGCTATGCAGGCCTGCATGGACGGCTACGAAGTAGTGTCGCCCTACAAAAATGGTGTCAACACCGGCACTGAAGCTGGCATTGACAAAGATCTACTCGGAACGACTGATCTGATTGTCACCACCACTGGTAACATTGATGTGTGCGACCGTTTCATGCTGCAAGCTGTGAAATCTGGCGCAGTTGTTTGTAACATTGGTCACTTTGACAACGAGATCGACACGAAGTTCCTTCGCGAGAAATTTGAATGGCAAGAAGTTAAGCCTCAGGTTCACAAGATCTTCCGGGACAGCAAAGACGAAGAAAACTTCATCATCCTTCTGTCTGAAGGTCGCCTGGTGAACCTCGGTAATGCAACCGGCCATCCATCACGCATCATGGACGGCTCCTTTGCCAACCAAGTTCTGGCGCAGATGTACCTGTATGAGAAAAAATGGGCTGACAAGAAAAGTGAGCCTCTCTTTCTCAAAGTTCTGCCGAAGAAACTTGATGAAGAAGTGGCCCGCAACATGGTTGAAGGCTTTGGTGGTGTGATTACTCGTTTGACTCCAGCTCAAGCGAAGTACATCAAGGTTGAGGCGGAAGGTCCTTACAAACTCGACGAGTACAAGTACTAAGTCTGGTTTTTAGGTTCTAGAATTAGCCCCCTGGTGTTACTTAGCACCAGGGGTGCTTTTTATGGAACGTCTGAAAAAATTACTTTTGAGCCCACTGGCACTGCTATTGTTTTGGTGCCAGTATTTTCTGCATCCTCTTCCTCATTCGCATCGTTCTTGATGATGCGAAATTCTGCGAATGCGCCGTCTGATGCTACTTTCTGAATGGAAACCAGAGCATCTTCTGGTGGCATCGACATTTTCAAGGTGTCTGCACTGCGACGCAGCACAACTCCTTGTAAATTACCCGTCAATTGCTCGGCCCTTCCCCCAACAAGGATGCGGTCTTTATTCACTCCAATAACAACTGCATCGTATCCGAGATTGCGCAGTAACCATTTGACCAGGGTATTTTGATTTGTTCCAACTCCCTGAGGTGCTGGAGATTTTCCGATGATTATAGGTTTGTTTTTATAAAGTCCCACGATCCGCCAAGGCTTACCGTCGTATTTTCCGATGATCATTAGCTCGGAGCCGAGGAGTGTGAGAGCTGAGTAGATTCGACTTTCTTCATCTGAGCCTGATTTTGGCGGGTCATTAATCTGTAGCGTCTGTCTCGCATCATTCTGAGGAATCGTCGAGACAAAACTTAGCATATTGAAATTGCTGACATCGAGCTCCATGAATGTAGGAGTCTGGTGTGAAATGATTTCATCTATAAGTACAATTTTTCGCGGGAATACTGCTTTTTTGTAAGCGGGATTCGCCTTGGCTTGCTGCACCCATGAATTGATCGCGAGATTAGGAGCGGCGTTAGCGGGCAGCGCGGCCAGATAACCTAAAAGAATTAGTTTACCAAGCAATAGCAAGGCCGCCTCCAATAAGTGCGATCTGTAATCTCACACCATTTATTTTGATATCTTCGGTCGCGGCACTACCGGTTTTAGTAAGGCTCATGTTTTCGTAGAGACCGTAAAGTAAAAACGATAAATTTATGTCCTTGCCACGAATTTTGTGTGAAGGGCCTTTGATTAAAGTATCTATGCCTGCTCTTAAGTTGTTAACTCTGGTGACGCTACCTTTGATGAGTGGATTTGTGCCGAAGTCGTTCGATCCCCAGAGGCGTAGCATCACGCGGTTTATGGTTTTTTCGATGCCAGCTTCTAAGCCAAAGTTTAAGGCACCGACTGTTTTGAACTCTGTGTTGCGGACCTCGCCATTTTGATCCGTGACATTGAAGGCCAAGTCCATGGTCCATCGGCCCACTTTGGGTACCAAATCGATACGGTCAAAAATACCACCCACTGTACGACTGAACGACCATCCGGCCACTAACCTATTGCCGCTAAACCGAACAGCTCCTAGAGTCGCGGCTTCCCTAACCGAAGGCCAAATATCATAGTAAAAACGGAGCCCATTTATCGGTGATCCGCGCAGCTCAGCAAGAACCGACACAAGGCTCACTCGATTGACCAATTGCCCGCTAGAAATGGAACGAGCGTAACGCATTCCAACGAATGCTGAAGCAAATTGGCCTGTGAGCTGGTCTGTGACGCTAGAGGATGTTTCTTTCGTCCAGAGTTCTTCGACGACCGTGTCGATTTGCTTGTTCAACTCCTCGTGATGGACGCTCCGTCCGCCAACATCATGGATCCAAAGTTGGCCTTGGTCCTTAGGTAGCTTACGGTCTAAATACCAAACGATTTGATTTTTTTCGGGCTCTGGTTTGCGAGTAGCAATAGCAACGACGTGTGCAAACCAAAAGTGTGTCGCGGGATCTAGCTCTAAAGAATAGATACTAAGTTCGGTGGGTGGTGCGGGTAGATATTTATCACCTTTATTCACTTTCACGCCAATTGCGGGTAGGTTTGGTTTATAAATCGAGGGAACTACTGCTGAGAGCATCGGCAGTTGCTCAAGTAGATCTGCTGCCAGCAGCGTAGTAAGTTCAGGATTCTTAAGCTGGGTAAGTGACAGATCTGTAGCGCGGAATTCAGTCATAGCCAACGGTTTACCGAATCCGGTAAGGGTAACCTCAAGGCGCACCTTCGTCTTATCTGGAATGACGACAAGGTTCCAATTCGGTCCGAGTTGTGCGGACTCATTGCCAGCTTTACAGTCAAACTTGCGAAAGACTCCGAGACCCCATGGCCCATATTTAGGTCTGAGGCTCTTGCCGAGTGTCTTGCAAGCTTGGGGCCAGTGGTCTTTCGCGCCTAGTTGGCTGAGTTGATCCTGCGTGCCAACTAAATGAATACTTATTTTTGTGAGATCGGGCGTATCTGCATGAGCCTGAGTACTGGACAAAGTCCAAAGCGAGATCAATAGGCTAGGATAAAGAAGGCGCATCCCTTACTCACTAGCTTGGCATCAAGACCTATAATGTCCTGATTTTATGCCAGTTTTATCGACTTTTACTAAACTATTAAGGTACTTGAGTGTTTAGATCATTATAACTCATTACAAGTCCCCCTGCACCCTTTGCCTTACGCGTAACGGTAGTCCATGCAGACGAATAAACCCGCTGGCATCCTCTTGCCTATAGGCGCCTTCGCCGTCCATGGTGGCAATTTGGGCGTCGTAGAGAGCAAAGGGAGAACGACGACCTTCGATGATGACGTTGCCTTTATACAGAGCAACACGGGTCTCGCCACTGACTGGATGTTGTGTCGCATGGATGAAGGTGCGCGTCGCAACGGCGGCTGGGTCGTACCAGTAGCCGTTGTAAACAGAGGCGGCAAAGTCAGGCATGCGCCGCTCTTTTTCTAAAATGACACTGCCGGTCAGGCAGAGGGCTTCGATGTCTCGATGCGCGGAAAGAAGTACCGTATGGCCTGGAGCGTGGTATTCACCGCGAGACTTCATCCCGACATAGCGTGATTCCACGAGACCTAGTGAGCCGACGCCATTGCGGGCAGCTGCATGGTCGACATAGTCGAAGACCGCGGCCAAACCTTCGGCCAGGCTTTCGCCTGGACTATAGTCCAAGATGCCTAAGCCGGGTTCAGGTGCTGCCGGCACTGCTCGCGTGACTTGCACCGGAACTCCGCTTTGCCAGCGAATGATCATGCGTTCCATTTGCTCGGGTGCCGCAGTCGGATGCACCATGCGTTCGAATAGGGCCGGCGGTGCGCTGAGCCATGGATCTTCTAGGATACCGGCTTCGTAGGAGATGTGTAGCAGGTTGTCGTCGGACGACCAGGGTTTTGCAGCGCTGGCTTTCACCTCTAATTGGTGTTTTTCGGCATAAGCTAGCATGCTGCGCCGGCCGGCGTTGAATTCGCCGATAAACTCAGAATTTCGCCATACCGGCAAGATGCCGATCTCCGGTGCCAGAGATTGATAGGTAAGTTCAAAGCGAACCTGGTCGTTACCTTTGCCGGTGGCCCCGTGAGCGACTAAGTTAGCGCCAACCTCTTTGGCTACGCTGACCTGAGCCTTGGCGATCAATGGTCGGGCAATCGAGGTGCCAAGTAGGTAACGCCCCTCGTACTGAGCATGTCCATGTAAACACGGCAGGAAGAAATCGTTTAAAAATTCCTCGCGCAGATTGACGCTAATAAAGCGTGCAGCACCGCCGCGACGGGCGCGAGCGCCAATCAGCTCAAGGTCCTCTGTGCGTTGGCCGACGTCCGCTAGGAAAGCGGTCACTTCGTAGCCTTTGCTCGCGAGCCAATGCAAGATGACCGTGGTATCGAGTCCGCCAGAGTATGCTAGGACGACGTGTTTGTTGCTCATGATATTTATTCCTTTATGCGGCCTATAAACTATATCTACTTGAAATTCGTTCGCGCTTGACGCTGCTGAATCATGTCCTGCCAGCGCAGAATTTCCGCTGCGACTCTACTTGGCGCAGTTGATCCTAGGCTTTGAAAGGATGCAAGAGCTTGATCAACGCCCAGTCTGGACGCCGCGATCTCTGGCAGAGCCGGGTGGGCTTCTGCCAGCGTAGCGACCGGCAACTCACTGAGCGTGATGCCTAGACTTTCCGCCGCGCGTACCAGTGTGCCAACAATACCGTGAGCAGTGCGCATGGGGACTTCGGCCAGAATCAGGCCTTCCATCAGAGTGGTGGCATCAAGAAAGCCGTAACTTAGTTGTGATTTGATGTGACTTGTTTTTAACTTCGCGCCCTCTGCCACCAGCGCAGCAAGATCAAGGCAACCACTGATGCAATCGACCGCATCGAAAAGGGCTGGCTTATCCTCCTGGAGATCGCGGTTGTATGCCAAAGGTAGGCCCTTTAAAAGCATCAACATAGTTTGTAAAGAACCATTGACTCGGCCGGTACGGCCACGAATGAGCTCAAGCACGTCGGGATTTTTTTTGTGCGGCATGATCGACGATCCAGTGCAAAGGGCATCTGGTAGGTCAATAAAGTTAAATTCCTGACTGCTCCACAGGATCCATTCCTCGGCCCAGCTGCTTAAGTGGATCGCAATCAGGTTCAGCGCAAATATAGTTTCGACGACAAAATCGCGATCCGACACGGCGTCCAGGGAGTTGCGGCTCAGGGCTGCGAAACCGAGGTCTTGCCGGACCTGCTCCCGGTCAATCGGCAGCGAGGTTCCCGCCAAAGCAGCACTGCCTAGGGGCGAAATATTAACTCGCTTGCGCGCGTCCATTAATCGCTCCCGGTCCCGTTCGAATCTTTCTATGTGGGCTAGGAAGTAGTGCGCTGCTAGGACCGGTTGTGCCCTCTGCAAATGGGTATATCCGGGTAGTATCGTGTCGCCTGCACTCTTTGCAGAGCTCAGAAATGCACTCTGCAACGCAGTCAGTCGCTCTAATATTCCGTCGATAGCATCCCTAGTCCAAAGGCGCAGGCTTGTGGCGACTTGGTCGTTGCGGCTGCGCGCCGTGTGCAATTTGCGACCGACATCGCCAAGAGCTTCAATCAGCGCAGCTTCGATGTGCATGTGCACATCTTCAAGATCATCGCGAAAGGTCATCTTGCCTTGAGCGAATTGCTCTGCAATTTGTTCTAAACCGGTTGCGATAGACTCACCCTCAGACTCGCTGAGCAGACCTACTGACGTAAGCATACGCGCATGAGCTATTGACGCGCGAATATCGTGACGCCAGAGCCGATGATCGATTGCGATCGAAGCCGTAAATGTCTCCACGGCGCGATCGGTCGCGGCGCTGAATCTACCACCCCAAGCTTTGCTATCCACGTTACCTCCCACGCTTTCTCTGTCAGCATCCGCTAAAAAGTTCGTCCATGACGGGGTTTACATGAAAATAAAAAGAACGTATATATGTGAATAGTAGATTGATTTATGCATCTTGTATGCATAAAATGTAAATTTTTTGTGTAGATTTTGTTTAGATTGCGTAAGGCCGAAGTGATCGGTCCATAAGGTAGCCAGAATCGATGATGGATAAGCAGAGCCGTCAGCAGAAGATTGCGGAGATCATTCGTCACGCTAAGGTACGTAACCAATCAGACTTGGTAGCGCAACTTACCAAAGCGGGAGTCGAATCGACGCAAGCTAGTGTATCCCGCGATCTCACCGAGATGGGCGTAGTTAAGATAGATGGTGTGTACCGCGCGCCGCAGCTGGAGCCGGGGCAATCTCCGCTGGTGGATCACTTGTCGGCAGAAAAGATTGGGGATCACTTGATTGTCCTGCGAACTGGCCCAGGCCATGCGCAGTCGGCAGCCCTGCATCTAGATCGCGCGAAACTACAAGGTGTAGCCGGTACGATCGCAGGTGATGACACTATATTTATAGCGCTGCGCAGTCGCGAAGATCAGTCCAAAGTTATGCGGAAAATTTTTACGATATTTAAAAAATGAAGGGGAGTCTCATGCTGCAACGAGTGAGTGATTTGCCGGTAGCATCGGTTAGTCCTGCGGTTGCCTGTGGCCAAACTCTGGCACGTAGGCAAATTCGTGCTGACAAAGTGGCTTCAGTTGCTGGCGCGGCTGGCCTGAGCAATGATGTGCGCATTGCTATGGTTACACTTAGGCCGCGTACCGGCGATATTGTCGCGGTTAAAGTGCTGAGTGAGAATCCCGGCTACGATCGTCTGGAGTTGCCCTCTGGGCGTCTAGCTCGCTTGAGCGTTGGCGATATTTTTATAGGTGTCATCGGCGCCCGCCGCGCTCTCAAGGGCTATGTTGGAGATGTTCCCGCAGAACTCGCGGTGGGAGACGAATTGCACATCTTAAACCTGGGTGGTGTGCTCGGCCGCTGTACTGGCTTTAACCAAGCGATGGGCCAACCGGTGCGGACAGAATACTTAGGTGCCGTTATGCAGGATGGCAGTCTACTTAACATCGCTGATTATGCTCTGCCGTTGATTACCCCTGAGGCGAGCTCGCCGCCGGTGATCGCGGTGGCCGGTAGTTGCATGCATGCTGGTAAAACGCGAGTGGCCGTCGAGTTAGTGCGCCGCTTCACTGGGGCGGGGTATAAAGTTGCAGCCGGTAAAGTCTCTGGCATCGCCTGTCTCAGGGATACTCTGGAGATGCGGGACAATGGTGCGATTAAAACGCTAAGTTTTCTCGATCTGGGATTCGCTTCGACAGTGGGTGTAAGTGATTTGTCGCCGGTAGCACAGTCTATTATCGCGCATTTGGGTACGTCCGCTCCAGATGTGATCATTCTTGAACTAGGCGATGGTCTGCTCGGTGGCTATAACGTTAGCTCCATACTCAATGACCAGATTGTTCGCGATAGTCTGGCTGCGCTGGTCTTCTGCGCAGGCGATTTTGTCAGCGCATGGGGTGGCATCGAGCTGCTGAAGCAGCATGGACTCAGGCCAGATGTGATCTCGGGTGCAGCCACGGATAGCCGCATGGGTGTTGATTACATCCGTCAAGAGTTGGGTGTGCCAGCAGCTAATGCGATCGCGGGTGGAGCGGCGCTGTTTGCACTGGTTGAATCTCGGTTGCTGGCGACTACTGATGAGGCCATGCAATGAGACTCGGGCAGTCAGCGTTTTCAGGTGCTAGCGCTGCCGAATCTGAGGTTTTGATGAATTCTTCAAAGTTGCGTGTAGGTATCCTCGGAGCTAGTGGTTACGCCGGAGGCGAGCTGCTAAGGCTTTTGCTCGGTCACCAATCTGTTGAGGTTGTGTTGGCTGCATCGCCTAGCGGTGAAGGAAGGCCAATTGCTGAGCATCATCCGGCATTGCGCGGACTGACTAAGTTGCCTCTATCTCCAGTGCCCCAGACTGTTGCCGATTGGCCAGAGCTGGATTGTTTGTTCTTGTGCCTGCCACATGGTGCCAGTCGTGACTTGGTGCCCAAATTGCCGTTGGGTCCTAAAATAATCGACTTAGGTGGTGATTTTCGTCTGACAGATGCAGAAAGCTTTGCCAAGTATTACGGCACCCAACCGGCTGACCGGGATTGGCAAAAAAGATTTGTCTACGGATTACCTGAAACCACTGGGGCAGGTGCGGTATCCACAGCGCAGTTCGTTGCAAACCCCGGTTGTTTCGCTACTACAGTGATTCTCGCATTGGCACCTCTTGTGCGCTCGGCGTTGATCGACGACCGGGTGATTGTTGACGCCAAAACTGGATCCACTGGATCTGGTGCTAAACCATCCGCTACGACCCAACATGCGACCCGCGTAAACAGCATGTATGCGTACAAGAGCTTTAGCCATCAACATTTGCCCGAGATTCGCCAAGCCTTGGCACAGCTATCGCCGGGGTGGGGTGAAGGTTTAGTGTTTCAGGCGCACAGCACGCCGCTCGTGCGGGGTATTTTTGCCAGCATTTACTGCCAGCTGAAACCGTCCGTTGGTGCAGCAACGGTGGCGGCTGCATTTAAATCAGCCTATGCGGAGAGTGCATTTATTCGCCTGGTCGACGGATCGCCAAATGTCAATTGGTCACGCGGCAGCAATTTCGTCGATATTGGCTGGGTTTGCGAGGGTAGAGAGCTGAGTGTCTTTGCAGCGCTGGATAATCTCGGCAAGGGTGCTGCCGGACAGGCGGTGCAGAATATGAATCTCATGTTTAGCCTTCCTGAAACCACTGGGCTTTGGCAGGCTGGAGGAGTCCCATGACCGCGGAATTAAAAAGTGCGCTCCTTGACGTTTACAAACGTATGCCAGTAAAAATAGTGCGTGGTCAGGGTGCCTGGGTTTATGACGAGAGCGGTGCATCATATCTGGATATGTATGCAGGTCATGCTGTGACGTCGACCGGACATTGCCATCCGCATTTGGTACAGGCATTGTCAGCGCAAATACAGAAGCTGGTGTTCTATTCGAATGCAGTTGCTGTTGAGCATCAAGAAGAGGCAGCTGCCCTTATCGTTGATGAGCTGCCCAGTCCCTTGTCGCGCGTGTTTTTTGTCAATTCTGGTGCCGAGGCTGTGGAAAACTGTCTCAAAATGGCCCGGATTGCTACCGGTAAACAGCGCATAGTGGGCTTTGAAGGTGGTTTCCACGGGCGTACTTTAGGTGCACAAGCGGCAACGGGTTTAAGCAAATACCGCAAGGGCCTTGCCGAATTGATACCGGGTCACACATTTGTGCCGTTTGGTGACGCCACTGCGGTAGCAGTAGCGCTTGCTGCTGGTGATGTTGCTGCTGTGATTGTTGAGCCCGTTCAGGGATTAGCTGGAGCACGAACTGCGCCACCGGAATTTTTTCGGGCAATACGTGCTCTCTGTGATCAACATGGTGCATTGCTAATCTATGATGAGATGCAGACCGGTTTTGGTCGTACGGGTAGTTTTACCTTCGCGCCTCGTTATGGTGTCGTTCCGGACTTAATGAGCTTCGGTAAAGGTATAGCCTCGGGATTGCCGGTAGGTGCCGCAGTAACCAATGAAAAAGTAGCGGCGACTATTCGTCCTGGTGATTTGGGCACTACATTTGGCGGTGGACCGCTGGCTTCTGCTGCAGTTCGGGCGACCATTGAAATTTTGCGTTCAGAGGGTATTTACGCGCAGGTGGCCTCGCGCGCACCGCGTCTAAGGCAGGCGCTATCGGTCTTTCCTAGTGTAGCCGAAGTGCGCGGTGAAGGTTATTTAATTGGTCTAAAATTGCACGGTACTGCCGCATCCATGCAAAGACAATTATTCGACCGGGGTGTGCTTACGGGGACATCCGATGACCCGGCAGTCCTTCGACTGATGCCACCATTGACTTTGAACGATGAGCAGATCGACCATTTTCTCGAGCAGTTTGCTCGGGCTGAGAGAGTATTCCGTGAGACATCTAAAGTCCCATCTTAAGTTCCATCCTAGGGTTAAACCGTTGACCTCGCTAAGGGGACGGTCCTTCCTGTCCACTACCGACCTCTCTTCGCGTGACATGCTAGCCCTCATTGAATTGACCATAGCTGGTAAGCATAGTGGTCGCGAGGCCTTTGGCTCACCACTGCATGGGCGTGGGGTAGGGCTAGTGTTTTTTAACCCATCGCTTCGTACGCGAGCGTCCATGATCATGGCGGTGTCCCAGTTAGGTGGTCAGCCCGTTCCCCTTGAAGTCGGAGCTGGTACTTGGGATCTGGAACATCGCACAGGTGTCGTGATGGACGGAGCGAAGAGCGAGCACGTACGTGAGGCCGTGCCGGTGCTCGCGCAGTATGTAGATGCGATCGGAGTGCGCTGTTTTCCTGCATTGAAGTCGCTATCAGGCGATCGTCAGGATCCAGTGCTGCGTGCTTTTGCCCAGTATTCGCCGGTGCCTGTGATCAATCTCGAATCAGCCATGCATCACCCCTGCCAAGCACTTGCTGACATGGTCACCATTCGGGAACGGCTCGGTGGATTTAAAGGGCGGAAAGTTTCGTTAGTATGGGCAAATCATCCAAAGGTGCTGCCGCATGCTGTGCCAAATTCTTTTATATTAGCAGCTCTACAATGCGGCCTTGATCTGACTGTGGCTGCTCCCCCAGAATATCAGCCGGATGACGATTTCAGGGCAGTCATGCAACAGACAGCGCTGACAGGTGGTGGTAGCGTTCGGTGCATCACTGATCGTGATGCTGCTTACGATGGTGCGCAGGTGATTTACGCAAAAAGTTGGGCCTCGACAGTTTATTATGGCCACAGCGAGCGTGATTTAGCGTGTCGTGCCAACTATCGCCACTGGCAAGTTACTAGTGAACTCATGCAGCGCACTGATTCTGGAATTTTTATGCACTGTCTACCCGTAAGGCGAAATGTAGTGGTTGCTGACAGTGTGCTTGATAGTTCTGCATCAGTGGTTGTGGAACAAGCTGCTAATAGACTGGCTGCACAAAAAGCACTGTTGGCTTCTATCTTTTCTTAAAAGCTCGGGGGATCAAGCGCTGTGGCAGTCAAGCTTTCTGACGTGAATAACGGAATTGTGGTCGTTAAAGTGGGGGGCGCCGCTGTCGACGACAGGGCAGCGGCCTATCGATTGCTGAGGCAGGTGGCTGTGTGTCATGAGTCTGGTATGCGTATGGTCATGGTTCACGGAGGTGGTACGCGCTTGACTAAACTCGCAACCGCCCTTGGTTTGAATGCCCACTTTGTTAATGGGCGCCGCGTCACGGATGACGGTTTGATCGAGGCAGCCAAGATGGTCTTTGCCGGTGGCGTTGGCTCAGATTTGGCTGCCGCTGCAGTTCGCGCGGGTGTCCCAGCGGTCGCTTTGTCGGGCGTAGCTGCGGGCCTTATCACCGTCACTAAGCGGCCAGTGCGCGACGGTATCGATTACGGCTGGGTAGGGGATGTCGAGAGAGTCGAGAGCTTGGTCTTGAACGTACTGCTCGCCGGTGGCCTAGTGCCACTCGTTGCTAGTCTAGGTGTCGACCAAAGTGGCAATATTTATAATATCAACGCTGACACGGTTGCCTGTGCGGTGGCAGTAAATCTGAAGGCAGAGCGACTCATCATGCTCACCGAATCAGATGGTGTGTTGCGCGATGTGGATGATCCCCAAAGTCGGATTCCGGAATTGAATGCTACAGCTTTACGCGCTGGAAATATCGACTTTGCTGTCAGCGGCGGCATGTTGCCAAAGTTGGAGAGTCTTGCGGCTGCCGTGACGCAGGGCGTCGGCTCGGTGCATGTGGCGTCGTGGCGTCAAGAAGATGCGCTGACGACTTGTTTAAGCAGTAGTGCAAATAAAATAGGTACCCGCATAGTGTGAACATGCGGGTACCTAAACAGTGGTAGGTCATTAAACGAGAGTACAGATCTACTTAGTGACTAAATTACTAAGTCACGGTGAGGTTTGTTGGGAGCAACATACAACAAAGGTATCTGCCTCGCCGTATTCGAGCTGATTAGTCGTCGTGATCGTATGACGCGCCCACGGCCATTGCACGAAAAGCGTGCTCGCACAACCGAGTGGAACTGGTGCTGGGTTGTCATTAATGTTGTTCTTGTTGAAGTTTACTCCCGAAACTTTTAACGGGAAGACTCCTAGACAAGACCCTGCATTGCCAATCGCGCAGACTTCAGTACCTGATTTACCTGAGTTGGTAAGTGGAGAGGACACTGGGAAGGAATTCCTATCTATTAACCTGCAAGCTGAATCGCCTCTGTTCCAGTTACCAGCGGCGGTGGGTATTATGTTCAGCACTCCGGCATAGTTGCACACTGGGTTTTTGACGATGTTTATGTCATTTACAGGATCGCAAGCTGCATCGTTATTCAGATCGGTACACGAAACGTAGAGCACACCGCCACCTGGACATTCAGGGGGATTTGAAACAGTTGTGATGATGCCATTGAGTCCATTACATATATTGTTTGAGGTCGTGAGGTCAGGCGTTGCCGACGACGATTGTGTGTAA
>CAIWTN010000055.1 GCA_903915625.1 uncultured Pseudomonadota bacterium
AAATTTTTGTCATCAAATGCTGGGGTTATCGCGGTGCTGCCGAAAGTTGGGTCGCCGACTGTGCTAGTTACGGGTGAAGCGAGTCTAGTGATTACGCCGGCATTAGCACCTGTCCCAGTATCATTTGAGGTCGTTACTCTCATTAGGCGTAATATTTTCGCGGATCCATCGAGTATAGTGCTCAAAACTAACCAAGCTGGAGAATCGCTTGATGCTGATGCAATAGCAACGGAATCGCTATTAGCCGGTGAGTCCGGATCTCCGATCATGAATGAGGGATTTATTGCGGAGCCCGAATCATTAAATACTAATCTTGCTGTGCTTGTTGTTGCGTCGTCAGTTAAGGATCTGTCGACTACCACTTTGCCTATGTATTGATGAGTTTGCGTTCGGCGTGAACTGTAAACTACGCCGAAGACTTGGGCTGATGTGGTAGATAGATTGGTGTTCTCCGCTAAAGCAGGCTGGTAAATGTGCCACGGATCTTGAAGGTCGCTGCTCACTAACGTGCTGTCTTGAACAAGTTTAATTTCTTGACCTGGGTCTGATATACTGACGCTGGTGGTAGCGGCTCCACCATAATTTTTTGTTCCATCAACGTTCAAATAACTTAGTGTCTTAATGTCGTATGTACCCTGGTCAAATTTAGTGTAGTTCCATCCAAGTGTTACTACGTCAGTAGTCATTGTCCCGCTATGGCTACTGGTTTGCGGACAAATATAAGGATTCGCGGTACTATTGCAGTCAGCACTATCTGTGTATGTGAGGCCCGGTATATCTGATTGTGCAAATGGAACTGAACCATTAGACGTTATCGAACCTGATCCATTGCCCATCAGCACTTTCAGCGATCTTTCTTCTGAAAAAGGTCCGACTAATGTCGCTGTATAAGTCCCAGTCACTGTGCCCGAGCTGTTAAGCGTCAAGGTTTGCGGAGCAGTGAAAATTGGGCGCGAGAATTTTAGGGATTTTGATGCTTTGCTTGAGTTTCCGTAGATATCAGTCCAAATAATTTTGTAGCAATATTCTGATTCTGATTGAAAATTGGTGTAGTTATCGCGGGCGATGGTAGCGGTGATTTCGGAGTAAAAATGGTCATCGGCACTAGTTGTTGCTGTTGTGTCGCAGGAACTCGAGCTGTTGTAACGATATACGTCAACTTTGAACAGTGCATTTGGCGGGGGCGATGTCGGTTGTGTGATCGATAGATTGACACCTGTTGGATCCAAGTTGGCATCTAAGGCGCCGCCTGTTGGTCCGGTCCCTACAAAAGAAATTGAATTTGTACTCGAGTTACCAAAAGCGTCAAACCAAGCCATCTTGTAACAGTAGCTTTTATTCAGCATTAGCCCAGAAGAATCTGTGTAAGTGGCTGCTCCAACAGTAGTCGGACTAACTGTCGCAGTATCTGTAGTCGTGCTGCTACATGTAAGATCTTGATAGCGAGTGAGTTCGGTTTTGCTAATTGGATTCAATGGTACTGACACTGGAGTCTGCTTCAAATTGATGGTCAGGGTAGCGAAACTCGTAAATTCTAAACTCCCTACTCCTGGCCCCGTCCCCGCATACTCAACCGTCGCCGTTTTCCCATTCCCAAAAGCATCCGCCCATGTCGCTTGGTAGCAGTAAGGCGTTGCCAATTTTAAACCTGCATCACTGTAACTAGTGGCAGATTTATCGATCGCAATGCTTGTGGCTGTGCCACTCGCAATTGCTGCACAAGTAGTTTCAAATCGACTAATTTTCAAACTCGAATAACTTGTATCAGTCGGCAAAGTATGCGCCAGCTTAATCGTTTTTTCTTCAAGCCCAGATATGGTCAGGGTACCATCGATCGGCCCGACGCCTGCGTAGCTGCCAAACTGCGTTACTACGTTACCGACAACATCCTTCCAAAAAGCTTTGAAACAATACGGCGTCGTATAAGAGAGGCCAGAGGCAAGGATTAATGAATCACTGATCTTAGCTGGAATCTCAGTGCCAGTAGCGTCATCGACTGTGCGACTAGAGCAATTTAATTCCGAGTATCGAAACAAACGGACACTTTTATATTGTGTCCCTTGTGGTGCCGCTAACGCTACCGAAAGCGTTTTAATAGAATAGGGATTGACCGATAGACCGCTGTCAGCTGCGCGAGGCGCATACAGGATTGACGCTGAAAGTGGCGTGTCCACCACCCCGGCGCCAATTTTACGCCATGCGTACATTTTATAGGTGCCGGTTTTGACTGCGGCTAGTGTTCCAGATAGCGCTTCTGATGCGGTGCTGCAGGCGACAAACCCCGGATCATTAACTTCTGGTTTCGTTGCACCACTAGTGAACAACACTTGTTCGCCACTTGCACAGTAGCTCATTGTCCCAGTTACACGAGTTACTTCCGTATACTCGCTGGTCGTACCTTTCAGCGTCAGCACCGCCGCTAATGCCCCATTTTCATCCGCTGTACCGGCCCCCGGACGCGAGCTAGCATTATTTGCGTCCGTGCCCGCGACGTACTCCTCGAGATCGGAGTAGCCGTCTCCGTCTAAATCGGTCAGTGATCGGTTGCCCGTAGCCGGATCTATCCCATTCTTTATCTTCCAGCAGATCGGTATGCCGTCACCGACTAAATCTTCTTGGCAGTCGCTGACACCATTGCCTCCGAATTTGTTGCCGTGAAGACTGTTGGCGCTGTCAGCTATCTTTGGATTAAAACCAAGTTTGATTTCCCAAAGGTTAGTGAGGCCGTCTCCGTCGGCATCTTCCGAAGCAAGCTTGGAGTTTGCCGGGTTTAACTGAGCCTTGATCGCCTGGATGTCGGTGATGCCGTCCCCATTGCGGTCGTAACCGGCCGGATATTCTCGGCCTGCGAGGGTCGTGCGGAAATATTTCGAGCGGTTGCACGAGATGAGTGCACTCGAAATTACGCACAGAATTGTCAGGCCCCTCAGAATCACAGTGTGATCCCCCTTTTTCTCTAAAGAGGCCTTCGGTAAGACTCTCGTTTAGATTGAGGGAATTCTTTTTGGCTTTTAAAATCAGATGATTATAAAGTTGTTTAGAAACAGAGTCTTAGTAGCTGATCTCAATGCCTAACTTGAGTGCATCATAGGTGTGCTTCACCGTCAGCTTGGCTTGACTGCCATCTACCCCATTGTTGCCGTCGGTATCAAGGGGGTCACTGCGCGAGGCGTTGAAAGTATTGCGGGTGAGGCCACCAATTAGAGTGAACGCGACTTCCTCTATTTTTCCATAGTAGCCGAGGCCGTAGGTGAACTCCTTGCCGAAGTTACTCTTAGCCTCGAGCGATGTGAGGTAGTCGATCCGTCCGTGCGCCATAAAGCCGTGGCCGCCAAAATTCCAGAAGTTAAAGCGCGTTCTTAGTCCGACTAGAATGCCGGTGTTTTTGGTGGTGAATGCTGGGGGAGCTTGAGGATCTGTGGGTGTGCCGGATTGGCTGATTTGAAAGTAGCCTAGCGCAGGTTGCAGCCATTGAATAGACGGGAAGTACAGACTGGTGACGACCGTTAATTCATCGCGTTTGGACCAGTAGGCCACATCTTTGGGTGCAAGCGAGCGGTAATTTATTTCGAGTCCATAAAATCTTTTTAGAGAAAAGGCCAGACGACTGTCTGAGCCTGTCAGCTTGATCTTATCGCGTCTAGTCTCGGTGCCACTTAATTGACTTGCCGATACATCTGAGTACGAGCCCATGACGGTGGAGCCAGATAGTAGCAATGTAGGCACGATCGCGACGCCTGGGCTCGCTGGCCCCCCGCCGGTAGGTCCGTCAATATCGGCCTTTGCAGTCGTTGGCTGAATCATCAAGATCGCTGCCAAAGCAAGTGCGACGCTGGTGGGTATTCGGCTGTTCAAAGCGTTCCTTTCTTTTGCAGCAAATGAAAGCTAATCAAAGCCAAAATGAAACCATGCCATAAGTCGACCGCTGTGTGCTCTTAAGCAAGAGCATACCCTCACCATTTGGTGCCTGTTGCTCTCCGTTGTAGCGGTTCAGCGTGTAGCCTAAAGTGAAATCTGTGTGTACCGGACCGTAAACAAATTTGGCGCCAACCATGACTTCGCCTTCGTAGCCCGTGCTTTTGGACCCCGGATTTAGCAAATGTGCTTTTAAGCCAGTGAATAGGGATAAGTCCTGTCGCACAATCCAAAAGTTATGGATGTAATCTACGCCAACCAGCAAAGCTATGACATCGACCTTGGTCACGTCAGGCATATCGGGGGAGCTGAGCACCAGTTCATTCCAGCTTCGAAATATGCCTATCACCGGAGTGATCGGCCATGTTGGGGTCGGCATAGCGCCGAATAGGATTGAGTAAGTCCTCTGCTTCTGCCACCAAGCCTGATCGGTGAGATCTTCGCGATATTCGGAACTGAAATAGCCGTAAGTAGGCCCAGACTGTCCCTGATTCAGAATGGGATATCCCTCGATAGCAGCACGCTTTCCGACCATGCTGACTTTGTCTACCGACTGCTGCAGCTTTGATGAGTCATTTGCTTGCTTATCGGAATACGTACTCTTCGTGCTGCCGTAAGTGAGCCGAACAGGCAATTTCGCATCGACGATACTTCTGTCTAAGGACGGTTGGTCACCCGGTTGCAGTTCATCTGCGTGTTGCAGGCGGCAGGAAAGCAAAGCTGATCCAGCTACCAGCAGGCAGAGTGAGAGGTGAGTGCGGCCCTTAGCTCGGGTGCAAAAACTATTAAGTTCTTTATTAGTCATGCCAAGATCGTATCATGGTTTTCTTATTATGTGCTCGTTGAAGTGGTCAGCTATTTGGCTAAAATCAGCGCTCTCTCATGAAACGATTCGTGATTGCCAGTGTGTTAGCACTCGGTTGATAAAATTGGGGTTTTCGACTAAAGTTTTAAAAAGTATTCGCGAACTTTAAAAACCAGGAGCTGAACTATGCGGCAACATCCAAAGCATAAGACTGCTAAGGTCAAGAGTTTTTGCGGCGGTGTCATTGCATCCGTTTTTTGTTTCACGGCCGGCTCTGCTCTCGCCTACGAAACTGACAGTGCGAAGCTGCAGAAGACGCTCAAGCGTTTGACCTTGTCGGCCAAGGTTGGGCAGATGATTCAGGCGCAAATTATAAATCTCGAGGATGATACAAAGCTCGGTCGCCATCCCGTTCGAGACCTAAATTTAGGATCGGTTCTCGCTGGTGGTGACACTATAATTGCGGATAATACTCCAGCAGGATGGCGCACTTTATTTCGTCGTTTACAGGCAGAGGCCGCAGCTTCGAGTGCTGGCTTACCACTACTGACTGGTGTCGATGCCGTGCATGGGCACGGACTTGTCCGCGGTGCGACCCTTTTTCCTCACAATATCGGCCTCGGTGCGGCACGGAATCCGGAGCTAATGCAGAGGATCGGCGGTGCCGTCGCACGCGAAGTGTTGGCAACTGGTTTTAACTGGGATTTTGCGCCTGGCGTCATTGTAGCCCGTGATGCACGTTGGGGCCGTACCTACGAGAGCTTTGGCGAGCATCCAGAATTGCAGTCACTCTTGGTGGCTCCATTTGTACGCGGTCTTCAAGAGACTCCCATTAATGGCGTTTCCATGGTTGGCTCGGCTAAACATTTCCTTGGTGACGGTGGTGCGACTTGGGGCACCGGGATGCCATCTTTTAAGACGAAGGAGCCGCAAATTGATCGCGGTGACGCGCGTGGCGAGCTTGCGGATCTGATGGCATTACATGGCCAGGGTTACCGCGAAGCGATAGCCAATGGCATAGATACCGTGATGGCCTCCTACAGCAGTGTGAATGGCGTACGCATGCATGCAAATAAGGCACTGCTCACAGATTTTTTAAAATCCTCGGTTAAAGATGGAGGTCTCGGCTTCAACGGCTTCGTGATTTCAGATTGGAATGCAGTTGATGAACTCGACACACCCGGCGTCACTGAACCGCTGGCAAGGTACCGGGCTCAGATCGTTGAGTCCGTGAATGCCGGCGTAGATATGATTATGGTGTACGGCAAGTTGGATCTTGGTGGAGGTCGCGAAGACCCGGAATTTCGCCATACCAGAGTGCATCAGCTTATGCTTGACGCGGTTGCCTCTGGGCAGATCTCCGAGCAGCGCATTGATGATGCCGTGATGCGAATACTTCGCGTAAAGGCACGCATTGGGCTTCTTTCTGACGAGGGTAAAACTGTCTCAGTCACCAATGACGATGCAAATTTAGACCGCTACTTTGGGAGCTCTGAACATCGGGATATCGCTCGGGCTGCTGTGCGGGAGTCGCAAGTTTTATTGAAGAATGAAGCATCTGCACTTCCAATCACTAGCGAAAAATATCACGTCGTTTGTGTCGCTGGCAGTAAAGCTGACGACTTTGGAACCCAGGCAGGCGCATGGACAGTCGGTTGGCAGGGGTCCGTCGGCAACGGCAACAAAACGCCGGGAGCATTCACTATCCTGGAGGGTATCACGTCGGCGGCGACCCAACGGGGTATAAAGGTAGTATTTTCTTCTGACGGTAAGTTTTCTGATCCATCTTGTGTAGCGGGGGAGGGCGCTCTCACTCTTGCTGTGATTGGTGAGAAGCCGTACGCTGAGTATTACGGCGATAGCAACGATCTCCATCTTGGAGCAGATGATTTGCAATTGCTAGCCAACGTTCACGCTAGCAAAAGCTCATCCTCACCTTTAGCTGTGATTCTTATCTCAGGAAGACCACTGATTATCACTGATTTGCTACCAGGATGGCAGGCTCTGGTCGCCGCTTGGTTGCCGGGCAGTCAAGGTGATGGGGTCGCGGACGTGCTTTTTGCTGAGTCTAACTTCCGTGGTCGCTTACCGATCACTTGGCCGCGCGACATGAGTCAGTTTCCTACAGGAGCTCATGGTGCTGGACTGTTCCCATACAGCTTTGGTTTGTCTTACTAACGCAAAAAGAGGGGGCTGCGGCCCCCTTGATTTTTACTAACGATAAATGAAAGCCTCTGTTTAGTTAGAAAGATCAAACAACTGCGATGACGTCATGCCACTGGGCGTGGAGAAGTTGCCGCTGGAATCCAAGCAACCAACTCGGACTGTCCAGTTATTCGCATTTGGCCAGAGAAACCAGCCCTCGGCATTTGGACCAGGTTTCATCTTATCCATCTTCAAATCTTTTGCCGTGGCGGTAGTCACCGTCAGTACCGGCTTAGAGTTATTTTCTGAGCCTTTTTTGAATGCCAGCGTCTGCTGCGAATTCAGGCTCGCTGCATCACAACCACTTGTCACGGTGTAGGCGGTTTGAGTGTTGTCCATCGCTTTAATAGTGCCGAATCTGGAGATGTGAAAGGTCTCGATGTTCTTACTGTAGTCCCAGCACTCCCAGCCGGTCGCTAGTTTCCACTGCGTTTCGTTGATCAAATTGAATGCCTTACATTTGTAAGGACTATTAGTGATGTTGAAACTGGAGTCTTGCGTTGGGGAAGCCTCGGTTAATGACATCCACCAGCCGCTGACACCGGCGCGATTTAAGCCTGCGGGCGTCGATATGATGACTGCCGGCGCGGTGGCCGTACCTTGAGATCCACCAGTGTTGGTATTCGATGTGGATCCAGTCGGTGAGGTCGTGTTGTTTGGCATTTGTGTCGCAGCGGGCGTGTCGAGTTCTTTGTAAGGGTCACGAGAGGTTTGGGAATTGACTACCTGACCAGAGCGGGGTGGGGGTGAGGGCGTAGTTTCACTGGAACTACAACTAGCAGTCAGGACGCCTAAGATAAGCGCAGGGCACAACAGCACATTTTGCATTCAGAACTCCACAGCAGGGACCAATCGAATCAGCGTCAGCAACAGAAGAAGGCCTTTGCAGCCTAGCTACATAAAGCAACCGGCGTGCCGTAAATAAGCCTTTAGATATGGGTGCCTATGTGTGACTGCGATGTCCAAATGTTAGACAGGTGTTGGCAAAATCAACGCTAATTTGAATAGGGGTGTTGTCGCTGCAGGGGTTTGTGAGATGATCCGGGGTGACCTCGATCATGTTAGCTCGTTGCGTTTTCGCAAAGAGTGGATGGTCGTCATTTATATGCGGAGTCAGCTGATGGTTACTCGTGTGTGTGGAGAGAGCCGAATTTGTTCTATGGTTATGCTGGTTGGCCTATCCCTAGTAGCCCGCCCAACCCTATCTCTTGCCCAGGGTGCTAGTGCCGATTCAGCCCCGGGGAGCATTAAAAATGGACCGATAAATGACCTTCCCTATACGCCATCATTAGACCTGTCTGCGCTGGATCGGACTGCTGATCCTTGCGAGGACTTTTACCAATACTCGTGCGGTGGCTGGATGGCGCAAAATCCGATTCCTGCAGATCAGTCAAGTTGGAGTGTTTATAGTAAACTCGGGCACGAGACCAATCGCTACCTGTGGGGCCTACTCCAGCGCCTTGCTGCCGAAGCGAAACCGGCGAAGGCTGGCGACCAGGTACAGCCAACTCCCTCGGCTAAATTGGGTCAGTATTTTGGCGCTTGTATGGCTGAAGATGCTGTCGAGTCACGAGGAATCACTCCACTGCGCCCCAACTGGCACGCTATTGATGCCTGGAAATACAAGCAGCAGCTTGCAACACTGGTCGCAGAGCTTCATCTGATGGGTGGTTTCGACGGACCGTTTTTTTCCTTTGGAGCGACTCAGGATTTTGCCGATGCAGAGCGAGTGATTGCTGGGGCCGATGCAGGTGGTTTGGGGCTGCCTGACCGCGACTATTATTTAAACACGGACGAGTCGTCCAAGGCTATGCTGCAGGCTTATAAACAGCATATCGTAAAATCCCTGCAAATTGCTGGTCTACAGCCTAAGCGAGCAGCGCAGGCAGCGGCTGATGTTATTTTGATCGAAACGGCCTTAGCAAAGGCGTCGCTTACGCAAGTGGAGCGACGCGACTCCCATAATCTCGATCACAAATTTGACTTAAATGGGTTGCAGGGTCTCACTCCGGAATTTTCCTGGCCCAAATATTTAAAGGCCCTGAATCTAGCCACTCCTGCAGTCATCAATGTTAGTGAACCAGAGTTTTATAAAGCTTTTTCGCAGCAGATTCGTGTGCGGTCCTTGGCTGAGATTAAATCCTATTTATACTGGCACCTCGTCCGCGCGCAGTCACCATACCTAAGCAAGGCTTTGGTTGATGAGCATTTTTCATTTTACGGTAAGAAGCTGCAGGGTGCGCAAGAACTGGCACCTCGGTGGCAGCGGTGCGTTGAGTTGGTCAATGGGCAGCTTGGCGAGGCCCTTGGCCAAGAATTTGTGCGGCGCAACTTTGCTCCAGAGCTAAAAGAGCAGACGCTGCGTATCACCTCCCAAATTGAGAAGGCGATGCGCGAGGACATCCAGAGTCTTAATTGGATGAGCTCTGAGACGAAAAAACAGGCTCTCGCGAAGTTGGCGACTGTAGCAAATAAAGTTGGCTATCCAGACCGGTGGCGTGACTATTCAAACTATAGTGTCGATCCAGTCGATTTCTTCGGCAATGTTAAGCGAGGAAATATTTTTGAAGTTCAGCGTCGCCTCGCTAAAATTGGCCGCCCGATTGACCGTGGTGAATGGGCTATGACACCGCAGACGGTCAATGCATATTACGACCCGCAGCTTAATGATATTAACTTTCCCGCTGCCGTGCTGCAGCCACCGTTATTCGACGCGAAAATGGATGCGGCACCAAATTATGGCAATACCGGTGGCACGATCGGTCATGAATTGACCCATGGTTTTGACGATTCAGGGCGGCAATTTGATGAGCGTGGTAATTTGCGCGACTGGTGGACCGATGCTGATTCAAAAGAGTTTAGTCAGCGTACACAGTGTTTGGTGGACCAATACGGCAAGTATGTCGTTATTGATGATATCAAAATCAACAGCCGTTTGACTCTTGGTGAAGATGTGGCCGACCTTGGTGGCATGATTCTGGCCTATGCGGCTTGGCAGGCGGAGCTTGGTGACAACAAACCAGAAGCTCGGGATGGCTTTACAGGAGAGCAGAGGTTTTTTATCGGTTTTGCCCAATGGGCCTGTGAAAACGTTCGCCCGGAAGCGCGGCGAGTCAGAGCACTGACAGATCAACATTCACCCGGCAAATACCGCATCAATGGCGTTGCCGTGAATTTGCCTGAGTTTGCGAAAGCTTTTTCCTGCAAAGCTAATCAAGCCATGGTCAAAGAGCAGCCCTGCCGAGTCTGGTAGGGTGATGCTAGTCAGTAAGATGCAGAATGGCCGCCGCGATGTTTATCGCGGCCGCGCCCTGCATGGCTCTTTGGGCGCATCTGGGCTTTGGCCCAGTGCGTAATCGCTCGCTCCAGGTCGCGCAGTTCTGCACGCATCACCTGCATGTCCATAGCTAAAGCACCGGACAGGGAACGCTTAAGGTCTTGGCGTTTTGCTTGGCCTTTGGCTTTTGCGCTGAACCCCCATGCCGGATGCTGTTTAGCCTCACGCAGTGCTTTTCGCAGCGCACGCAGTCTGGTCTCCACCACCTTGCGCAGAGCAATGATATCGCTGATTGGAATCGCTTCCAGGTCGATGGTGCGGGCTTCGCCCTTAAGAATCACTCGCTGCAGACGCTCGAGTTCTGCGATGTCACCGAGTGCATAGGCTTGCTGGACCTCTTCCCATAGCTTCTCGAGGCCGGTCGCGGGATTCATATCTGGATGTAAAACTCTGACTAAGCGACGGTAGAGAGATTTGGCGTAGTCTTCGGCCGCGGTAGCTGCTGAGGGACGTGCTGTCTCGGCAGGGCGCCTGGCTTCCCTTTCGTTATATGGCTCGTCGTGATCCTCAGCAGATTTTGACGAGGCACGGAAAGTTGCAAAAGGATCCTCGCCGCAGTCGTCATCGACCTGAGAGTCAGGGTCGTTCGACTTGAGGACGTCTGCCCAAAGTTGGTCCAGGTTACCTGCGGCCTTCGCCGTCATGATCTGGCGATAGGCAGCCGCGCGGCTGATCCCGGTGATGCCCGCATAGTGTTCGACATCGAAGACGACTCCTTGCAGTTCTTGCAGTTGTTGCTGCAACTTACGCAGGATGCTGAGCGGTGATGCCAGTTCCCTCTCGAACCACTGCTTAAATGCCGGTAACTCACTGTTTTCGAAATTATTTAGTTGGGACGTTGCTTGGTCTAATTGGCGGTTGCGTGAGTGATAGCGGGACCGCTCCTCATGCCGGCGCGGCCGAGCGTCGATTAGGATGAGTCCTACTGACGAGGAATGGCCTAGCGACTTTCCAGAGTGTCTTCGCGTCATCGCCAGGGTCTCCATGAACTGCGCGCTGGCGGCTAAATTCGCTGGCGGCGTAGGCCTCAAGTTAAGCTGATCAACCTAGGTCGTCAATGTGACAAATACGCTTAGATTTGCTAGTTTGCCGCCATGGCGGACGAGCGGCGCTACATTGGTAAATTTTTCATTAGCTTAAGTGTGTACCTAGGCTTCATTTGCGGCTGTGCGCCCATATCCGATCCGAGCCGGGTGCGCATATTTGGCGGGTCACCGGTCGCAAAGGGTGGCTTGTCAGCTGGGGTTGCAGTTGTTGAGCGGGATAGTGATCGACTGGTTTGCTCCGGCGTGCTGATAACGCCAGATGTCGTCCAAACCGCTGGTCACTGCATCCAAGAATACGCTGATTTAACAGATACCTTGGACTCTGCACCGGCTAATCTTGCGGAGCGGTGGAAGGTTTACATTGGTGACGGTGTCGATGGCGGTGTGCTGCCAGCTCAGTATGATGTGAAGGCGGTTTACGTTCACCCCATGCTCAGAGCTAATCCGCGGGGCTATGCTGATTACGGGCTCATGGTGCTTGAACATCCGGTCGTTGGTGCGGAACCACTGCCACTAATGACTGAGCTAGCTCCGTTGCTAGGTGTCTTACGGTCCGGGCGGTCTGGTCTGCCTTGGCGTTCTGGGCGTTCTGGTTCACTCAGGATTGCTGGATTTGGTCGTCGCGAGGATGACGGCAAAGGGATCAAATACCAGGTCGATGTGGCTGTTCAGCAATTTAGCGCTGCCGAGGCCGTGGTCGGTGGAGCGGGCAAAGATGCCTGTATAGGTGACAGTGGCGGTCCGGCATTGGCTATCGCCAGCGATGGAAGTGCAAGTTTGGTCGGCACCATCTCGCGCGGAGTGCATCTCGGCTGTGGCGATGGTGCGGTCGTCAGTTTGGTCAGTGATGGTGCCTGCTGGATGTCTACATTATTAGGGTCGCAGCTGCCGCTACTGTCGCAGAGCTGCCCGCATGCACCTAAATTTTATTCCGATGCCGAGCTCTCGTTGAGCCATTTCTATGAGATTTGCGACGGGGAAAAAGGTAACGCGCAGCAACTCGCGACAGTCGCTGCAATTATGCAGCATCTTAATGCTCGCTCTTGTGCCTCGGCAAATGATTTACTGACCAGCCGCACGGAGCTGAATCTTGACGGGTTGATGCTGGAAGATCTGAGTCCGCTTGCTGGACTCACGCAACTGCGCCGTCTTTCGCTGAAAGATAATCGCCTGACCGAAGTCAGTGCGCTGCGCCATTTAACAGAGCTGAAGACACTCGAGCTGGATGGTAATGACATTCGCCAATTTGACGCGTTGCGGCCTTTGGTTGCGGACGGTCTAGTAATCTTTGGGCGTAGGCGTCAACTTTGGAACCACCAAGACACGGCGTTCCTGCGGCAATGTAAGGTGCTGCGTGAGGGACGTGCGGATGCGGCTTTGACGACGACTATTAGAGCACTTTTGTGGCACGCCGGCTCAGATGACTGCGTTACGGCGAATGGTCGGCTGTTGTCCCTAGTTAACCTTGACCTCTCAGGTCGGGGTATTAGTAATTTGGAGCCACTTGCAGATTTCACGGGCCTAAAAAAATTGAACTTGAGTGACAATCCACTACAAGACATCGCAGCATTGGTGCGTCTGGAGAGGTTGAGCAATCTTGATCTTCGGCGGACTGAGGTGTCGGGGGTGAGCGACTTATCTTCGCTAGTAGAGCGTGGTCTCATCATTATTCGCTGAGCTGCTCTTAACTTAAAGATCTGTGCTATTGTGAAGCAAAAGACCGTTTACATAGGGTCCCAGAAGTAGCACAGGGGATGACAGTTGAGGCTCACGCAGCGAGCGTTCTGGCGCGGATCCATAGTACTGATGTTAGCTAACGCATTAGCCGGCGTGCTGAATTATGGTTTTCAGATTCAGGCTGCAAGGCGTTTGGGTTTAATCGACTTCGGTGTGTTGAGCAATTGGCTGGCTAATGTCACGATCACGTTGATGGTTGCCTCGCTGAGTCAGATGCTGGCGAATTATTTTCCGATGAGCAAGCGTCGACTAGCGTGGTGCAGCATCGGAATTATTGGGACCTCTATTTGCCTTGCAGCATGTTTATTGCTGATGAACTTAAACGAAACACTGACTCCCCAGCTAAACCAGTTGGCATCTGTATTTATGGGAGTGGCATCCGGTTGGCTTGCGGGGCAGGTGCAGGCGCGTCTTCGCTTTGGCTTGCTTGGTCTGGCGCTGTTTGTGGGGGCGGCGGCAAAGTTTGGCACAACCTTTATGGTATTCCCAAGTCAATCGGAATTAGCGTCTTATTATTTGGCGATTCCCCTGGGTCTAGCTGTTGCCGCTGTGGTTCTCGGCGGGGGAATTCTGCTCCGTCCCGCAAGTGATCATCACTTGGCCTCGGTCGCCGAGCAACCGGTGGCGCGGGTTGCGAGTGCCGCGATCCTTGCGGTGGCTACGGCTTTGTTGCCACAACTCGATATTATTAATCTTAGGCTGACGCAAACCGATGCGATGATCGGTCAATATTCGCGCGTCATGCTATTTGCTAAGGGTATTTTTTTCAGTGCCGCGACTATGTTGCAAGTGGCTTTACCGCTACATTTATTGGCCCAACGGGCGCAAGGCGAAAAGCGGCAAAGCAGCGGAGACGAGCGGAGTGTGTGGCGCGCTGAGATGGCTGTTATAGGCATGTGTGCGGTCGTTGCCGCGGGAGTCACGTGGATTGGCCCGTGGATCAGCAGTCATTTTCTTGGGTTTCCCTTAGCTGACTTCCAAATGTGGATTTTATTAACTTGCCTGATTGCAGCGGTTCAGTTCGGCCTGCTGCAAGAAATCCAGCGTAACTGTGCGAAGCTTGATTGGCGCGGTGCTACTTTTGGGCTTGCCGGGTGTGTCGGTATTTTCGGACTCAATTGTGGCTTAAGATTAGACAGAGTCGGGGATTATCTGCTGCTTGCCTGCATCTACTACAGCGTGTTGCTGGCTTTATTACTTGGCCGCACTTTGAGCATGAGTCGAAAAAGCCTGTAATTCTAGATATATAATGAAAAACCAAGAGCCTAAAGTCACTGGACAAGTGGGGGTGCATCTGCTACCACAGGGAACTTACACTGCAGAAGGCACGCTGTTATGAGTACATTTTCTGGCGACTCCATCGGCCAAGGTGGCGTTTTGACACCGGTCCAGCTTCTCCGTAAATCGCTAGTGATCTATGGGGTTATGGCCGTTATTGGCGTGGCCGTGATGCTGTTCGCGCACAAGAACTTAGAGTTGGCCTTTGCTTGGCCTAGCGACTGGATGGTGGCTGGTCAGCTGATCTCGATTGGGTTGCTCGGTGCGGTGGTGCTTTTGGTGACCAGCTACTTTTTTGAAGAATGGTTACCTTCTTTCCGCGACCTAAAAGCTGCGGTGATGCGTCTTCTCGGCCCGAGCTCGGTGGCGACGGCTTTATCCCTTTCGGTAGTTACCGCAATTGGCGAAGAGTTATTATTTCGAGGTGCACTGCAGCCGTTTGCTGGGCTGTTTGTGACTAGTTTTCTGTTCGGGCTTTTGCACATGGGCAAAGACGGACTGTTGTCGGCATGGAGTGTGTGGGCTTTTTTGGCGGGTTTACTGCTTGGGTGGATGTTCAATGCCACTGGTAGCCTGTGGCCGTGCATGATTGCGCACTTTGCTGTTAACGCCGTGTCGATTTTAAAATTACGGCGTGCCTATAACGCATGGTTAAACTTAACCGTTGGTAAGAGCATTTTCGGCGAGACTGAAGTCCAAATTGAAGTGGGCAGCGACGTGGGTAGCGGCAGCAACACACCAGACGACCGGAATGGCGACTCATGATCGTTGGTCATCCGCAAATTTGTTTGTATCAGCCCGAGATCCCGCAAAATACCGGCAGTATTGGTCGTCTTGCTGCTGGCAGCGGTTGTCGGCTGCACTTGATCCGACCCTTTGGCTTCACGACGGACGACCGCAACTTGCGACGCGCTGGCCTCGACTATTGGCCCTACCTAGACCTTGAGATCCATGACGATCTCGAGACCTTGCTGGCTTTGTTCCCAGGGCGTTGTGCATTTTTATCTAAGAAGGCCACCAAATCTTATTGGGATATGCCAGCCGCCACCGAATTGTTGGTTTTTGGCAGAGAAACGTCCGGCTTGCCTGACTGGCTGCATGATCGTTATCCCGATCACTTCTTTCAGATTCCTATGTTTCATCCGGATGTGCGTAGTCAAAATCTAGCTAATGCCGTATCCGTAGTGGTCCATGATCGCATTCGGCGACTTTATGATGGCGGCACTTCACATCCTCAAGGTTAGACGATTCGAGGTAGGCGATGGCTCTTTCACCGAAATTGATCACTCCGAAAGCACCGGCAGTTGCCTGGTTGCATAGTTTCGTCACCCCTTCGTTGCCATCTGCTCCGCCTTATAAGCTGGATACGTTGGCGGCGACGATAAAGTTGGACCAAAATGAGAGTCCTTGGGATCTCCCGCCGACGATTAAGAAGAAGGTCCTCGATCGCCTCATGGCCATGGAGTGGAATCGGTACCCATCGGCTTTTGCCGATGAGTTAGCGGACAAAATTGCTGTGCATGCTGGCGTGGCTGTGGGCAGCATATTGCTCGGTCCAGGCTCAAATTATTTGATAGCACTAATTTTAAGTACCTTGGGTAAGGCGATCAGCAATGGGGAGGGCGGCACCTTGGTGGTGGCGCGCCCATCTTTTCCGCTTTATGAGATGCACAGTCGCTACGAGGGTATCCCCTATGCGACATGGGATTTGAACGCTGACTTAGAATACGACGTGTCACTCTTGCCGCCGTTGCCGCGTGGGTCCATCGTCATGTTTGCGTCGCCAAATAACCCTGTGGGAAATGTGCTACCTAGGCGCACTTTGGTCGAGTTGCTTGAGCGTTTTCCCGATACTTTGTTCGTCGCTGATGAAGCTTACTTTGAATACGCCAGCGAACCTTATATAGACTTAGTGGCTGAGCACGCAAATTTGATGCTGCTTAGAACCTTCTCTAAAACGATGGGTTGCGCCGGCGTGCGGCTAGGCTACATCATTGCTCATGATCATTACTTGCAACTTCTGCGCAAACCTCGGTTGCCGTTTTTGCTGAATCACTTCACCGTTGCTTGTGCCGAAGTGCTACTTGAAGATGCAGAAACGCAAGCGCATTTGCAGCGCATAAGACAAAATGCTCTGACGCAGCGCGATTATGTTTATCAGGCATTAAAGGACATCGGTGCTCGCTCTGACTTTTACGTCAAGGACTCCTCTGCTAATTTTTTACTGCTGCGCTGGCCCACTAAAGAAGCGGCAGCTGCGGTATATACCTCACTCCTGCAAGCAGGAATACTGGTCCGTAACGTTGGTGCCGCACCCGGACTTGCTGGCTGCTTGCGGGTGACCATCGGTGACGAACATGAAAATAAGGCGCTGATTGAGGCCATGGGTCGCGCGTAGTTGTCCATCAACCGAGTGTCGATTAAAGACATTTAACCAAAGCCTGATACAAAGTGTGAGATGCCCCCGGTAGCGACACTTTTGTGAGGCCTTCGTAACCGGATTCGCCACCCTGACTTGCGGTGCGGAGGAATGTCGTTAGCTCGGAAGGTGATCCAGTGAGGGCTAGATCGCAGTGGTAATTCTGCGTGTGAGGTCTCATCGCGCCGGTTTGAGTATCAATCTCGGTGTATGTGCCGGCAAAGGTCCACAGGCACCCCATGATTTTGTGATCGGCGATGCGGACTGAGCAGGTGAAATCCAGCGGCGTCAGGTTGCTTAAGTCGCCGGCACAGAAGGTATCGCCGCAAATATCGGCAAATTGTTGGTTGATGGCTCGGACCCTTTCGGCATGCTCCGTGATCGGCATGATCCTGTTGCCTGCCTCGCGGGCAAAGTAGTTAAAGGCGCTTTCATACTCACGGCCGGCATGGGTGGGCGTGCCGGTTGGCGGTGTCGGGGCCATCGCTTTAGCTAAATTTGTGGTTGCGGCGAGGTAACAGGAAATCATCAGAATCAATAGTAATTTATGCAAAGTAAGGTCCCTTTAGTTGCCGGCCTTCAAGCGGCAAATTCGCTAGAAGCACAATTAGCTACATCTTCGACTGCAATTAAGCCAACGACATGAACTGTGTCATCATGGCAGTAGCCCCCGCGAAAGTGGCGTTTTGACATCTATAACCCTTTGTTAGTGCGATCAAATTTGGTATTTCATAGGCAGTCAGTGGTTGCTGGGTAGGCACTTTTTACCGCCTGTATCTGCTGTTGTGGCCTAAATTACAGTGCTTGCGGAGAGGTGCCTTCCCCACGTAATCTTAAAGGTATCTTTACTCGGCAATGGTCGAAGGAGTGACGACATGCGGGTAGTCTCTACATGCATACGCGGGTTGTTGTTGTGCGCGTTCTTGAGCACCGGCTACGGCTGTGGACGAGAGGGCACAAGTGGACTTACCGGATGGCATGGAGCTAGCAGCGAAGAGAAGCCGCACACTCGTTACCCCATTGTTCTGCTGCACGGTTTTTTTGGTTGGCAGCAGGTTTTTCACATCGACTACTTCTATCAAGTTCCCAAGCACCTGCGTAAGCTCGGTTACCACGTGACGGCAACGCAAGTGACTCCAATTAATCGCGTCACGGTGCGCGCCGCTCAGTTAGCGCCGCAGATCGATAAAATCCTCAAGGAAACTGGCGCGGAGAAAGTGAATCTGATCGCGCATTCGATGGGCGGATTGGACGGGCGTTATTTGATCTCAGCAATGGGATACGGCGACCGCGTTGCTTCGTTGACTACGATTGCGACACCGCATAGTGGATCACTCGTAGCCGACGCGATTATTGGTGCGGTTGATGCTGGAGCTGAGGTTAAAGCAGCTGCCCGTGCAATTGTGCAGGGCACGCATCATCTGATTAAGCACGAACTGACTGTTCCTGATATCGGCCCCGTCGATTTGAACGGGGCGCTTAATGACCTATCGACTAAATATGCAACGGAAACGTTTGCTGCCATGACGCCCGATGATTCGCGCGTGTATTACCAGTCGTGGAGCGGCTCGGCTACGTTCAGGCACCGCTTCAAGCCTGACATTTTTGACCCGATCGTAGCGGTTGCACATAAGTTCATTGAAAAGACACAAGGCGCAAACGACGGCTTGGTTAGCACTGCGAGTGCATTGCACGGTGTCGATCGCGGCGTGGTGCCTGGTGATCACTTAGATGAAATCGGACAACTGCTTGGCCGTGCACCGGAAGGCTTCGAACACAAAGCATTCTACCAAGGGATCGTCGAAGATCTCGCGGCTCGCGGTTACTGATTGGTATCTGCTGTGTGAATGAAGTGCGTCAGCACGTCGCTGCCGCGCGGCAGCGACAAAGTACTGCCTACTTATTTATGTTTGCGAACCTGCGCAGCTGTATAGTGGGCAGCTCCTAGCAGCGCCACGTTCGGCTCGGTGATGACCTGCACCGGTATTTGCTCCAGCAAGTGGTCGAAGCGGCCCTTGTCGCGAAATCCGCTCATAAATGGACCGTTCATGAGATAGGGGAGAATTCTCGGTGCGATGCCGCCACCGACATATACCCCTCCAGTGGCCACCACCTTCAACGCAAGATTACCGGCCTCAGCACCGTAAAGATGGCTAAACCAGGTAAGGATCTTCTCGGCGATGGGTTCGCCCTCACTGGCCGCTGTGATGATGTCAGCGCCGATGTCGGCACGGTCGTCTAGCGACTGCAGTAGTGCCGGAGATGCGGGTTCGCCCTTCTGGCGCAGAAAGTCAAAGAGGTTGCGAAACCCACACTGACCGGAAACCACACGTTCCCAGCTGACGTGTCCATCGTAGCGCTCTTGGAGAAAGCCGGCCAGATTCAGATCGGCTTTGGTAACCGGCCCGAAAGTCGCATGCCCACCCTCGGAAGGTAGCACCTGGAGCTCGCGATGCGCCGCACTCACAGCAGTCCTTGTGCCTGAAGCGGCGTCGTCACCATGCCAGACAAGAACTGCTTCGCCCAGTCCGGTGCCGGCGGCAATCAGCACGGCAGGGCCGTCGCCACGTTCGCCCTGCTGCAGGGTCACTAGGTGATCCGGGGCCAAGTGTGGGACGGCGTAGCCATGGGCGGCTAGGTCGTTGAGTAGGTAAACCGGTGCGCCAATCGCTTTGCTGATGGCGTCAGCGTCGATCTCCCAATCCACGTTGGTTAGGCGTACTTGACGTCCCCGGACTGGACCGGCAACGCCAATCCCGACGCCGCGAATAGTTGGCAATTTGCCGCCAAAATGCTGCTCGATCATGTGCACTAGGCTTGCAGCGGCGGCGGTATGGAAGCGGCTCGAATGCCCAACTTTTAGACCGCTATCGGTGACGTGATAGGTCGCGATGGCGACCTTCGTGCCACCGATGTCGATTGATAAGATCAAGAGTCGTCCCTCCGTCTACGCCCATGCGCTCGGAGCTGAACTCTTGGCGCACAAGGACTGTTAATGGGAGTTGCGTGCGGCTCGCCCCACGCTTTCGTAGTAAAAGCCAAGTTTCTCTAGCGCGCCGCGGCTATATTGGTTGCGCAAATCAAAAACCGCAAGCGTTCGCATGAGTCCCTTCGCCTTTTCCCAATTGGGGCGTTTATATTCACTCCATTCGGTAACCAAAATCACGGCGTCAGCGCCGTGTAGGGCATCATAGGCAGTAGACGCGTAGCTCAGGCCAGCTAACTCACCCATTTCTAGCTTGAAGTTAGGGAGGCCTTCGGGATCATGACCCACCACGGTGGCACCGTGACTGATGAGGTGGCGGGCAATCGTCTTAGCCGGAGCGTCGCGGACATCGTCGGTCCCTGGCTTGAATGCCAGGCCCCAGAGTGCAATGCGCTTACCCTCTAGATTGCCGAAGTGGTTTTTGACTTTACCGGCAACCCATGTCTTTTGTTGCTCATTAGCGGCGGTTACTGCCGACAGAACCTGCAGGTCCACCTTATGTTCCGAGGCTGTCCTGACTAGTGCTGCCACATCTTTGGGAAAGCACGAGCCACCGTAGCCTGGGCCAGCATACAAGAATTTACGCCCAATCCGCGGATCTGCACCCATACCACGCCGTACATGGTCAATGTCTGCCCCCACCTTCTCGCAGAGGCGGGCCAGTTCGTTCATGAAACTGATCCGTGTGGCTAGCATGGCATTAGCGCCATACTTGGTCAGCTCGGACGAGTGCCTGTCCATCACAAATAAGCGGCCTGGGTCGTCTAAGATGAATGGGCGATACATTTCGCGGAGTAGTTCGGTTGCGGACTCGTCTTCGACGCCCACAATGATGCGATCGGGCTTCATGAAATCATCGATCGCTGTTCCTTCTTTGAGGAACTCTGGGTTTGACGCGACGGGGACACGAAAGCTCACCTTTCGGGCGGAGAGTTCGGTTTTTAAGATGCCCTCAACAATGTCGCAGGTACCAACAGGAACGGTTGATTTCACCACGGCAAGGAGGTCGCCTGTGGCGGTCTTGCCAATGCTCTGCGCCACGGCTTTAACGTATTGCAGATCGGCCGATCCATCTTCGCCCTGGGGGGTGCCCACGGCAATAAAAGCGCAGGCGCTGCCCTTGAGAGCCGACGCCAAATCGGTCGTGAAGCTCAGGCGCTCGTGTTCGATATTCCGCTTGAGCAGGGTCGCAAGGCCTGGTTCATAGATTGGGGGTTCGCCATTTTTCAACTTAGCGATCTTGTCTTTATTAGCATCGACACAGACCACGCTGTGCCCAACCTCAGCCAGACAGACGCCTGTCACTAATCCTACGTAGCCGCTGCCGATAACGGTAATTTGCATAATCAAACCTATCTAATGGCGAGGGCCTGCCCATTGTTTGCGCTAGCCGACAAATTTAGCGATCCTGGCGCATAAGAACAAGCGCAAACCCAGGGTTGGGGCCTCTACTTGGTGGGTTCAATTGCCCTCGGCCATTGCAGGATGTTATAATTACTACATCGACCAAACTCTATTTGGGGTCCCTCTGAGCTTTGCTCTCTCGAGCCTTGTAGCAGCCTTTAACACGACTGATTTGGTCAACGGGGCATATGTCGGAAGAAAAAACAATCATTGCAGAGTCGCCTAACCTCACGATTTTGCAGGGCGCTAAGCGCAAAAATGCCTGTGTAGTGCAGTACAGCGGAGCCAAGCTCGGTAAACGCTACCCGCTGGGCGAGCCGGTCAATGTAATTGGCAGGTCCCCCAGTGTTCAGATCATCATTAATGAGGCCAGCGTGTCTCGTCAGCACGCTCGCCTGGTGCTGATCGGTGACAATGTCGTAGTTGAGGACATGGGTAGCTCCAACGGCACTTTCGTGAACGACGTGCGTACCGACGGCCAGAGTCAGCTAAAAGATGGCGACATCATTCGTCTGGGTACGGTGCTTTTGAAGTTCTTTGCTCATGACAACGTCGATAGCGTGATGCACGACAAGATCTACCGGATGGCGACGATTGATGCAGGTACCCAGATTTTCAACAAGCAATACCTGCTTGATGCTCTGGATGCTGAAATAAAATTCAGTCGGACCTATGGTCGGGATCTATCGATCATCTATTACGATTTGGATCACTTTAAGCCGGTTAACGACACCTACGGGCACAATGCTGGCGACTTTATCTTACGGGAAAGTGCGGCTCTGGTGCGCACGGCAGTTCGCAAGGACGATATCCTAGGTCGGTTCGGTGGTGAGGAATTCGTCATCATCTTACCTAACACGGATGCTCGAACAGCGGCAGAACTAGCGGAACGGATCCGGCACAAACATGAAACTTTCGCCTTCGGCATTGAATTTGAACAAGACGGTGTAAAGAAGCGAGTTGATCACCACCAGACTATCTCGATTGGTGTGGCTCAGCTGCGTCCACCAGCGAGTTCGACTAAAGAATTTCTCGAAATTGCTGATAAAAAGCTATACACATCAAAGCAATCAGGACGTAATCGGGTAACTATCTAAGTGCCCGGTGCGCTAAACCGGAGTAGGCGATGGGACCCGCAAAAAGCAGATGCGTCGTGATGTTGGTGACCTTATTGGCACAGCTGACGCTGGCGGGCTGCGTCTCTTCTGTCGAGCCAGATGTTGATCTCACGCCGTCTTTAGCTGAAGATACGACGTATTACGAGGTCCTGACGAAATCGACCATAAAGCGCACCGTCTTTAAAAACTTCGAGACTCGCGCCATTGTCAGTGCAACGTACTTGTCCCCGGAATTTCGCGCTGCGTTCAGTGAACGCCTAGAGCGCGTCTTCAAGCGGGGAGATTTGCATTTTGACGAGGCTAAGGACAAGGCAGCATTCTTCGTCAGTGTGGAAGTGCCCGGGCTTGATATGGAGCGTGCAGACCTCACCAATCCCTATCACTGGTCGGTTATGCTTAACGGCGATCAAGGCCCAATCAAGCCCATCCTGATCAAGCGCATCATCGACAAGGAACGTTGGCGGGCATTTTTCGTCAACGTCAACAATTGGAGCAGTGAATATCTAGTCATCTTTGACGTACCTGCGGTAAATGCGAATTCACCCAAAATGGTGGTGAAAACACCCGTGCGACTGACCATAGCTAACGCAGATGCGCAACTAAATCTGTCTTGGTGACGATCAGGGCGACAATTTTTTGTCGCCACAATTGCCCCCGCAAATGGTGCAATCGCAAAGAAGGATTGAGGATTTACACTAGCTGAGTGGAAATCCCTAGAACCCTTCTGGGCCAAGGATTTGACACCCAGCATACCACTCCTGATAAACTATTAAGTACCGACAAGCACGAACCCATCCACCATGCCAGCACCCAATGTGAGGGAGCCCGTAGGTATGCCGCAGTACCGTGCCAGTGATATCCTTCTGGAACTGATTGAACTAAGCCATGAGCGGATTGATGAGGTGCGTTGCCAGATTGCCTACTACCGTGCCAGCGTCTACAAACAAGAGACTGCTGATCAAATCAATCTAAAAGTTGAGCAGCTGGAGCGCGTAAGCGTGCTTTTTGGCGACGATCACTTGGTGGATGTGTTTTCCGACTTTGCTGCAGTGGATGCTGCTAGCGGGCAAAATTGCGCTCCTGGTGAGTGTTCCTTCGCACAGCGCGTGACAGGGATGCTGCATGCACTCGAGTTACACTTGTCTCGCATTTACCGAGCATTGACGACACATACTTTGGTTACTGACACAGAGGCATTAGCTGCCGCTGTTCGCGTAAATCGCCAGGATGTATTAGCGTTATGCAATACAGGGTCGCGTCATTGGACATTCTTCCAGTCGTTTGAGTGAGGTCTGATTTTGCGGCGCTATCTCGCGCTTTTGCCGATCTATCTGCTGGCAGCGGTCCTACCGCTGGCGTTGCATATTGCGGCAAATTTTGAGTATGAATATGCGTTGCTGAGCGCTTACTGCGCTCTTCTGCTCATACCTCTTGTGGGCGTGCTTCTACCTAGGAGCATGCTGCCCATCGAAGATGGGAAGTACAGTCCTCCTTATGCATTCGAGTTCTTATGGATCCTACTGATCAGTCCGATCTTTGGGTTAATCCCGGGAGCTTTTATGTTCGCGACCAAGGCATGCAAATGCAGCGCTCCTGGTTACGGGTTTTGGATGCTGATTGTTTGGTACCCGTCGTGGGTACTCGCGCATGCATTTTTAAATGGAATCTTGCGCCTTAGGTGTCGGGGGTGGGGAAGAATCGCAGTCTCATCTGCTCTTCTTTGTGTTTATCTAGCATTAGTCATGCACGCTGCAGCCCTAATCTGGTTGGCGCCGCAAAAACATCTGCTGCATCTATTTACCGGCTTTTGGCATGGACCGATTTACGACTCGTTTATTGCAGTGGATACAGGAATTGTGCTGACGCGGGCCAGTCATTTGTTGGCAGCTCTGTTACTACTGTCGGTGATTTGGCTGCGAAAGAGTGTGGTCAGCATTCTAGTTGTGACGGGGTTTGCGGCTCTTTGGTTATACACGGCGCGGACCGCTGGTGATTACGCTAGTACTCAAAATGGCAAAGCTAAGCTCGACTCTTTGCTGGCCGGTGAGATTAGTGGTCCCGGGTTTAAGCTTCACTATCAAAAAGTGGCGTCTTCGACTGGTGACGCAGTGCCGAAACAGATACAGCGTTTGGCCCGTGATGCTGAATTTCACATCGCTGAACTAACACAGGTCTTGGCGGATGGTGAAGGATCTCTACCGACCGTA
This sequence comes from uncultured Pseudomonadota bacterium, assembly GCA_903915625.1. Taxonomy (GTDB): domain Bacteria; phylum Bdellovibrionota_B; class Oligoflexia; order Oligoflexales; family CAIYRB01; genus CAIYRB01. The sequence goes on from CAIWTN010000055.1 coordinate 24,458, forward strand.
GATATTTATGTGTACCCCGACCGTGACAGCAAAAAACTTTGGTTTGGTGGTGGTGCTACCGATGTTGCCGATGTTAGGACGCCGTCCATTCATATCACCGGCGACAGTTGGCCGCATCCTACGCTGCGCCATGAACTGGTTCACGCACTTGCATCTAGATTTGGTTACCATGGGATAGGCTTTCATCCCAATATGGCATTTACCGAGGGCCTCGCTGTAGCGCTGGCGCCAACTCCAGTGACTATGTCGTTCGATGACGGTGCAGCTGATCTTCTGGCCAGCGGTAAACTTCCTGCTGTGGAAACATTGTTTTCGCCGATGTTCTGGACAGTGAGTGGGGGGCGGGCCTATACGGTAGCCGGCTCTTTCCTCAGCTTTTTGCTGGAGACGCGCGGCATTTCCGGGATCAAAGCTCTTTATTCAGGCCAAGACTTCCAATCGGCTTTTGGCGTTGGTGAGGCAGAGTTGATCGCGGCGTGGAAGAGGCAGATCTCTGAAAAATTCGACCGTCATGCCTACGAGCTTTATAGTGAGGCACTTTTTCGTGATCCTGGTGTGCTGCATGAACAGTGTCCGCACAGTAAAGCTGATTTGGTGAGAAACCGCGAAGAAAGCCTGTATATCCGCATGCGCCAGCCTTTGGGTTGGGACCCTGACACAGCGTACTTGCCTTGGTTGTTAAGTTTGGACCCCAAAGACCGTGAGCCGCAAGTTAAGCTATGGCGCGCCGAGGCCTACCGTCTGACGACGGACCGGGTGCCCAAGTTAGCAAAAATAAAAGACTTGCGAGATACACTAGCGCAGGCCCGCCACCGGCCGGCAACTAACCTAGAAGATGTCGAGATCGGTATACTCGAGTCTGATTTGGCAGCTATTCTCGGCGACCGCCAAGGCAGCGTGGCCCTGCTAAAGGAGCTATCAGCCGAGAGTAAGACGCACTTTTTTGGCGATGTCTTGCAGCGGGAGATTGCTGCACGCATGGTTATTGAGAGCGGAGCAGGCGGCATGGCCACTTTAGAGTGGCGGCGCTACCTTGCTGGGTGGCGCAAAGCTATTCCCATGACTAGCTCAACTACGGCTCTAAATCCTGCTTCATCTGATGCTCCAACTACGTCTACAAGTGCGGCCCAAAGTGTAGTCAAAGAACACGAGCCTTGGATACTTACCTATTTAAAGCTACGAAATCCAAAGGCGACTCCCTCAAGTGCCCGTGATCTGCAACAGATGCTTACTGGAGTGACTCCAGATCCGGAGTTGCCGTTGACGTTTACTCGGGAGTGGTACCGCTTACTCGGTGAGCGGTTGATGCAAGTGAATGCCTACACTGATGCAGGTGTTGCCTATGACCGTGCCGCACAAGCGGCCGTGCCAGCAGCGCGACCGGCCTTTGCGGAACATGCCCGAAGAGCCCGATTTGGGGTCAGTCACTCCCGATAACTCTCCGAAATCACGAGATGATGAATTTCGGCTGTATCATCACTGCTTTTGCACCAGCCCATTCTCAACATCCTGAGCTGCTTTAAGACAAAGGTCTAAAAATAGATCGATGTCTTTCGTCTCGGTATGAATACCGCCCAGTGCTAAACGTAAAAACTTTTGCCCCTCAATCACTGAGGGATAGATCAAAAATTTCTGCCCTGAGTCACTCAAGTCTTCGATGCGTTGGATAAACAGATCATTCTTGTTCAAATCATCGGAGGCAAGTCGAAAGCAGACAAGCCCCAAATCTGTTTTGGCAATCTGCTTCAGTAGGCCCGATGCATCGATTTTCTTGCGAGCCGCATCGGCCTGATCGATGCCTTTTCGCAGGAATTCCTGCAGTCCTTGTCGCCCAAAGTAACTCAGTACCATCCAGATGCGGAGCGCCCTAAAACGTCGTCCCAGTGGAATCGACCAGTCTTTGAATTCGGGGTTGTAGATCTGTTCTGCATTGGATCTGGCCATATAGTCGCCATCTGCCGCGAACACTCTCTTGAGTAGTTGCCGATCCTTGATGAATAGAAATGCTGAGTCAACCCCACAAAGAAACCATTTCGATCCATTGAAGTTGAATGAAGTGGAAATCTCTTGCATTAATAGAGAACGCTCGCGAAATTCGGGCAGGATCAAAGCTGGTCCGGCGTAAGCCGCGTCGACGTGAAGCCAAACCTGTTCTTGCTCGCTAAAGCCGCGAAATGAGTTGAGGTCATCGTAGCCGCAGGTGTTAGTTGAGCCGTAATTAAGCTGCACTGCGCAGGGTTTTAGTCCCTTTTTTCTGTCCTCGGCCATTGCTTGCCGCACCTGGCTCGCGGTGATGCCGTAATTACCGTCGGCCAATTTTTGTGCTGGAATCTTGTGCAGTCTCATGCCGGCGATGCGCACGGCTTTGGGACCTGAGAAATGAGTCTGGTCTGACATGTAAACTACGAGGGAGGAAGAATCCTGCCAGTACACATCTTCTATAGAAATATTTTTGGCAGCAGCCGATTTGTCCGCTGCATTTAAATGGCTATGGACGCGAGCGGCCACCATAATGGCTGCTAGAGCTTCGCCCGCTGTGTTTTGAATAATGCCGCCGCCCTGTTTTGACTTATGGCGAAAAGAAGATTCTTTAGGTGCCTGTAGTAGGTCAAGCAGCCAGTCCATGATGACGCATTCTAGTTCTGTAGCTGCTGGATTTGCGCTCCACTGCAGACCTACTGATCCTAGTGACGCCATGAGCAGTTCACTCACTATGGCGGGTATGGAGGTGGCAGCAGGATAGTAAGCAAAAAATCGCGGATGCTGCCAAAGTGTGACAGCAGGCAAGAGATTATTTTGAAAGATCTTCAGTAGTGTCGCGATATCGCTCGGCTGGTCGGGTGCATGCTCTGCAAATTTTTCAGCAACCGTGCCAGGCTCGATGTGCGGCTTGACTGGAGTATTTTCTATTTGGCTGAGATGTGTCTCCATTACGTCCACTGCGCTGAGTACAGCCGCACGTAGGCTCTTTGGATCGAGATGAAAATCCGGCCGAATATCTGGCTGGATATTTGAAGTTCCTGGGGATTGGTTCATAAGGTCGGGCCACTCGTAAGGTGCGGTGATGTAAGGAACATGGGACAGCATTACAAATGCTTGCCGATACCCACAATAGCAGGGAGTAGCAAACTTTTCTTCAGGAGAAGGTCCGCCCTGCCGTCCCTTACCAAGGGGTTTAAGGGGGTTTGAAAAAGTCAAAACAATTCGTTTATTTATCGTCTTTTTGGATATTTAGCTCAAGTTGCTGTGGATGCTGACCGATCAGCTGTAATGGGGCGGTAAGCGACAAAATTACAGCCACGAATTGCGGCCATGCTGAATAGGTCGGAGAGGTGGGATGAGGTTGCGCAGAATGCTGAAATTTAATTCGCTGTTGGCACTGGTGACTGTACTGGCGCTGGTTAACTGCGGTCGGAATAAGCCTAAGCCTTTGCCGCTCGCTGGTAGTTTGAAGTCGAGTAAATCTAGCGGGTCTCTGGATCATCCATTTAACGAGGCAGATGCGGTTAGTTATCTAGTCGAGCAGTGCGGCGCCTGTCATGCTGCAGGAGCTCCCCTGGCTGTTACGTGGGAGATGCCGGACGCTAAGGAATTATCCGCAGCAGCGTTGGCTGGCATGGATACCAGCGCTAACGTCTATCAGACTATGGTCAATCGCTTTAAGGACGCACCTGAAGGGCAGCAGCCGACACCGATGCCACCCACAGTGGCTGCGGATCAAAAGGCTAAGTTGGGTAGAATGCTCGAATGGTTTCGCGAGAACGTTCCTTCGGCAGTATCCGGGGCGGAAAGTGTTTATGGCGCCGCCTCTCAATTTGGTAGCACGGTAGCAATTAATCTTACTTATCAATGCGGGCAAGCTGTCAGTGGTCGGGAATTCATCAACCGGCTATATCTTGCCGCTTTTGGTCGTCCTCCAACCACTGCTGAAATTAATCAAATACCAGCCGATGAACTTGAACAGTCGGTGACGGATAGTAGGCGAGCTGAGTTGACGTCAGCAATTTTCAAAGAAACGAAGCTGAAAAATGAATTTATGACCAATGCCGGCGGTGGTCTGCAACTCTTCGCTAAAAGATTAAGCGACGCGAACTCAATTAGACCCTCGCCGCAGAATATCGGGCTTAGCCAAGCGGCCTCGGATGATTTAAAAAACGAATTTTATCAGATGCTACTGAAATATATTGAGAGCAAATCGTATAAAGATATTCTCTTAATGCCGAAGGTGCAGGTGTCAGCCAATACTGCGCCCCTATATTCTAAAGATGGAGGTACTCCTTGTGCTCCTCCCGCTGCCGGGACTTGGTCAGAGTGTGACTTGTCGGCCAAGAGGGGCAATTTCTTCGGTACGATTGCATATCTAAACTCAACGAACACAAGTTTTCTTTCATCTAATAATAACTACCGCCGCGGAGGCACCGTCTTTGCTGTGCTCGCAGGGCAGTCATTGATGGCGCAAACGAATGCTCCGAAGGGGCAACAGCCAGACCCTGTGCCAAGTTGCGTGACCACCAAAGATGTTCGGATGAGTGCTGATGATCCGACCAAGCCAGATGGTCCGAGAGCACCGCTGGGGGCAATGGCTATTCCGCGAAGTGGCGCAATCTGCCAAGGATGTCATCTTTATAAATATTTAAACGTAGCCTCGTATGTGTTTCGGCCCTTTGACGAGTACGGCTTGGTGTACCCAGCGACGGCGTTCGATGGGCAGGCTAACAATCCCTACAAGGATATGGTTGATGCTGCTACGGTACCTGGGATCCTAAACGGCGTGGATTTGACAGGACCGGCGCAGCCAGTCACCCCGTTCATACTGAAGTCTCTATTTGAGGAAAACGATAAGCTCGGAGCGCAGTGTATTAAAGACCGTTCCGGCAAGAAGATTGCGGACGTTGCCAATATCGGTGATTTGGTGAAGTTTATGGTCGGAGACGGCAAGGTGTTAGTCAATGGACTCTCTCGCTACCTGCCGAAGGTACTTCTCAACCTGTCGTCTACTAATCAGGAAATTGTCTCTGCAGTAGCCAGCGCATACACGAAAGACAACGGGATGTTGTTGCCAATATTTGAGGCCTTCTTTAATACCCAAAGCTTTGCCTGTGCGGCCTCAAATAACTAAAGATACACTTGGAAAAAACCAAATTAATTCGGTTATTTGGTCGTCTTTTAATACTTTGTGTAAAGTTTTTTTGTGGTCCGACCGATAGCTCTTTACAGAACCAGAAGTTCACAGAATCTGGAGAGCTAGACTGTGGGGAACGCGACAAAATTACGGAGAGCTCATATCGAAGCCGCACTGGCAGTGATGGCGCCGGTGTTTATGATCCTGGTTAGTTGTAGTGCAGCGAAGCCGATTGCGACTGTACCGAAGGGTGCTCTGTCATCACAGCTTAACTTAGGCAAGTCAGGCAATTTTTCTGAGCAGATTGCTACTGACGACGGCGACTTTGTGGTGACTCTTGGTCGCAACGGAATAAATAATGTGGTTGCCTCAACGAAAAAGGGTCGCGCTTACGTTGTCGATATTGAGAAGTCGACAGTGACGAAAATCAGTCCACTCTATCCAAACCGTGATGAGAGCGTGTTTTCGCTAACTACATCTAGTAAGTATGTGTGGGAATTCTCACCCACTGCAGGGACAGTCGGTCGTAATAAAACTGCCGCGGGTGGCGGTCAGGTTAACCTCAGTAAGGTGTCCATTTCCGATCTGGTAAGTGATGCGTCAGATCTTGTGCCCGCAGCTGCAACAGACACACAGTTATATTTGATGGCGAAAGATAGTCTGCTGGTATTTACCTGGGCTGATTCGTCTGTGGGACGTAAGAAAATAAAACTGAGCCGTCCGTTTGATAGTGATGAAACTATTCTAGGTGCTGGCACTATGGACGAATCTGCACCAGATGCAAGCTTTTGGCTTGCCACATCTAAACGCCTCTTAACTTTTAGAGTCAGTAGCTGGAGTGAGAAGAGCTTCACAACCAATTCGGATGACAGCCAAGTGAAGCTGATTTCACTTTATTACGAATCTGCACAGGCGAAAGTTAATAGTGATCCGTTAATAGGATTACTTGATTCAGGTAGTATTGCCGCCCTCGTATTAGGCGCGAAAGATTCAAAATCGGAAGCAGAATCGACCTCTAGCGAATCGGATGAGTGAACATGGCTTCACGTTTGATGCAAAAAATTATCCCTTTGCTAGCTTTGCTGGCGCTGCCTCACTGTGCCGAAAGTAGGCCGCAGGTAAAGGTAGCGAGGAATGCAAAGTTAAATAAGGAGTTAGCACGAAATATCAAGGGAGATGGGGACGCTAAGAGGGTATTCGGGGAGGAAGACGCGGTAGCTTTTATGGTTGAACAATGTGGAGGCTGTCATTCTCCTGGAATGCCACTTGCTCTAACTTGGGAAATGCCAGAAGAGAAGGATTTGTCTGCCGCCACTTTGGGTGCAATGGAAAGTAGCGCTAACGTCTATCAAACGATGGTTCATCGTTTCAAAAATGCTCCAGTCGGACAACAGCCCACACCTATGCCGCCCACTTTGGCGGACGAAAAAATCGACCAGCTAGGGGAGCTGCTTGAATGGTACCGTGAAAATGTACCGACTGCAGTTGCCGGTGCAGAGAGCATCTATGGCGGAGCCTCGCAATTTGGTAGCGAGGTGGCGATTAACCTCACATATCAATGCGGACAGATCGTTCGAGGTCGAGATTTTATAAATCGATTATATCTCGCCGCACTCGGGCGCCCACCTACCAGCGCAGAGATTAGAAAAATACCCGTCGACGAGCTCGATCAGCCGGTGACCGATGCTCGTCGCAGTGAGTTGACGGCCGCGATTTTCAAAGACGCACAGTTGAAGAAGGAATTTCTTACCAATCCTGGTGGGGGACTCCGACTTCTTGCGCAGAGGATCAGTAACGCCGGAGCCATCACTGCTGCGCCAAAGAATTTTGGTCTCAACCAAACTGCAGCAGATGATTTAAAACAAGAATTTTATCAGATGCTACTCAAGTACGTCGAAGGAAAATCTTACAAAGACATTCTTTTGATGCCTAAAGTTCAGGTGTCAGCAAATACCGCCCCGCTTTATGCACTTAATGGAGGTGGTCCATGCACAGCACCGCCAGCTGGAACCTGGTCAGAGTGCGATCTGTCATCCAAACGCGGTAACTTTTTTGGTACCGTAGCTTATCTGAACTCAACAAATACCAGCTTTTTGAACAACAATAATAATTACCGTCGCGGCGGCACCATATTTGCTGTGCTAGCAGGGCAATCGCTGATGGCGCAGACCAACGGTCCGAAAGGGCAAAAGCCGGATCCAGTACCGGACTGTGTGACTACTAAAGACGTGCGGATGGTGGCTGACGATGACAAAAACTTGGAAGGAGCTAAGGCTCCCCTCGGTGCTATGGCGATTCCCCGCAGTGGCGCCATTTGCCAGGGTTGTCACCTTTACAAGTACCTAAATGTTGCATCTTATGTGTTCCGGCCATTTGATGACTTCGGTTTACTTTATCCGGCATCTGCCTTCAATAAGCCGCAAAATGGCCAGATGGATAACAACCCCTATAAAGATATGCTGAAGACGGCGACCGCTCCAGGAATTGTTAACGGTGCAGACATCACGGGACCGGCTCAGCAGGTTGACGCGGCCTTTTTGAAGTCACTTTTCGAGGAAAATAACACTCTTGGCGCTCAGTGTATAAAAGACCGCAGCGGAAAAAAAATTGCAGACATTTCAAATATCGGTGATTTAGTTAAATTTATGGTGGGTGATGGCAAAGTTCTGGTAAACGGACTATCCCGTTACTTTCCAAAGGTACTCCTAAACCTATCCACAACTAACCAGGAGATCGTGACTGCAGTAGCCAGTGCGTATACGAAAGACAATGGCATGCTATTGCCAATGGTCGAAGCGTTCTTCAATACGCAGACTTTTGCCTGTGCGGCGTCTAGTGGGAATTAGTCGCAAGGGAGGAGGTCAGCTGTGATAAGTATATTTAAGTCTCTATTGCCCCTAAGTTTGGTTTTGAGTTGTTCATCCGGAACCTCTGGAGTGTCCGGTGTTAACAAGTTAGCCACCAAGGGAACGTATAATGGGTCCGTTCGTAGCGATAACGTAGCGACGACTACGGATAATTATAAAAGCGTCGATGGTGCCGGATTTACGGTTAAGAACTACCTCCAGTTGAAGAGTGCGACGGAGCAGTGCCTGGGCCCGGGGCTAGGCACCGTGACGGCCGATATGTTTACCCCTGGTGTGTGTCCAAAGGGGAAAAACATGGGAGCATTGTCTGCCGGCAAGAAGGCTATTCTCGGTGCAGATAAATGTGCCTTGGCTGCCAGTGGAGCGAATGTTCTGGACGGCAATAAGAACCGTTTGTGGGATCCAGAATCTGCGGCTCGCACTGCGACACTCGCAAATACATTGAATCCAGACTATCTATCTGCACTGGCAGAAGTGGCCGACGTATATGCGCATGGTATCTCCGACCCAGTCGCGCTCTGTGGTACTATCGAAGCAGCCACTAAATTACTCGGTGGTTGCCTAAGTCAGTACGAACCGGCGGCGCTGACCGCTGCGGCTAACGCATTACAAGCTAGTTGCTCTAAGGGTCCAGCGGAAGCTCGTGCAGCGATTGCAACGATGATTGGTTCTGCAGCATTTGCTGCTAACTCAAAATTGTAAGGGGGTGATGCCATGCGTAAGGCAAACAAGAATAATGTTAAATCGACGCAGGGATCGCCGCAGGACAATCTGATCATGCAGCGCCGTGCGTTCCTACAAAATGCTTTAATCGGTGGCCTTGGCTACGGAGCATTCAGCTTTTTGAAACATCGGGGGATGAGCCAAGTAGGTTCGTTTGTACGGGAGTCACTGGCACGTTCCGGAATGCAGCCGCTCAATGCAATTGACGTGATAAACGACGCACTACGGGGTGGGCCGTCGCTGCTTAATATCGGTCAGGCAATGGCGGCGGATGCGTCGAAGCCAGCTGTATTCCACGTTTTTTACCGGACTTCTCATGATATTCGTAACGAGCTTTATCTCGGCGATTACGGAAATCAGTATCTGCAGTTTGGTAATGGTAGCGTAAGTCCCGGAGCCATGACCGGTTTGGCTAAGAGTATGCACGAACAGGCTCCTGCGCCATTAAGTCGGTTGAATAAATGGGCTTACGATATTTTTACCACCGGTAAGATCGACGCGACCACTGCCTTTGGGGCGTCCCCTGCCAAGGCAGCTCTAACTCCTGCTGAGTTAAAAAATGTATCTATTATCGCCGCTGTTGGTATGCCTGGTAGTCAAGGCGTGCATCAAAATGCGGTGATTCCTGGATCGGGAAATCTTGAGTATGTGATGCAGCAAAGTTTCTCAAATTATAGTCCCGTAGGTTCTGTGTTAATAGACGCTAATGGTTACGATGGAAGCGGCGCTGTGCAGATACCAGCTAGGTCGGTGAAGGAGTTCTTGGGGTCGATTGCCGTACCAGGGACTTACATGTCGCGGGAGAAGGAAGGTAATCCGGTTGAGCTTTTTGATGAACTCACTGGATCGCCGGCCGTAACAGCTGTCCGAGCACAAATGCTTGATGCCTATAAGTTACTGAAAGAACAACTTTCCAAAATTCAGCAATATGGTCCTATTGCGGATGCTTCGTTTACGACTTACGGTGCCCGTAAGATGAACGGACTGTCGGGCATGATGATGTTCGCGGATCTCTTTAGTGCCAAGCTGGCCTACATAGGGGGTTGTGGCATGGATTCACACGACTTCCATGCAACAGATGCCTTGCGAATGCCTACTGGTGCCAAGGGTAATATGGTAACAGAAACGGCACAGGCTCTGGCCGGAGCTTTTTATATCGCTCGGGCAGCATTAGATTCGAAGCAGGACGCCATCATTCACTTTAGCACCTGCAGTAACCGTAGCCAGAACTGGGTGAATGACAATCAGCACGTTTCGACTCTGACTTTTATCATCAAAGGATCTGGTGATAGCTGCCCATATGTCAACGTACCGGGGCAACAGTTGCTGATCGCAGACGGGGCTAAAAATATGTATGCCGAGGGTCCTGGGCAGGCTCCGACGTTCTCCAGTGCCGAAGCGCAAAAGCTTGGCATGAACGGTGCTGGTAGAGTCGGCAGTTTGGAAGCAGGCATCGTTGAGTCAGTCGGTAAAGCTATCGGTCAACAACCCGCGGCGATGCTGGCGAATCCACCTGCAAAAATCATTTAATGGGGTCAGGCACTGCGGGTAACAGCTCGGAATTATATAGCCGAGCTGTTCAGGTGGTGTCTGGTCTCTCAAAAAATACCGCCAACTCAGCGAGCTGAGACAGGTGCAGTGGTCTGCGGAAATACGGTCGCAGCCGTTGTTCTCGGAGCGATTGTTCTCGGAGCGGTTGTACTTGGTGGCATGATTGGTGCCGTTGTCTGCGGGAGCACAGTTGCTGCTGTTGTGCTCGGAGCGGTAGTGCTCGGAGCTGTTGTGCTCGGTGCCGTGGTCCCTGGTAGCGATGTAGGCGCGGTGGTCTGCGGTACTATAGTTGGTCCGGTGGATGCCAGCGTATTGCGATTGTGAAGCGACACGAGAAGTAGCCAAACTAGTAAGGTAGCCATGCGAGTATGTAGGCCACAAATTACAGCAAGTGCTGCCATGGCTGTAGCTAGGAATAATAAAATCGCTGCAGTGTCTGTACCATTAATCATGTACAGAGACGTGTCAACGGCCGCTCCAAACGACGAGGCGAGGATGGAGCGAGGCATGATGCCACTATCGGTGTAGTGGGCTGTTAGATCGCGGCTACGTATGGATAGGTCCGCCAACACCAGTGAGCCAATCGTGATCCTGAATAGCGCCAGTGACCGCAGGTCTATCGAGAAAATGTTTCGCAGTTTAAACATGTTCGGCAATACAGCCCTCAATTGACACAGTGCGCAAACGACCTCAGTTAGGCTATCGGCACCGGGGGATAAAACTTGAAAAAATCCTCAAAATTATCCCTCTAAGTGAATCTATCAGGTAGAATGGGACATTGCGTCAGACGTGGCTTTGTAACGCCATCCAGATGAGGATTTTTCATGAAACAAATACTGCAGCAGCTAGTCGCAGGGCATTCCGGGTTTATTGAGTTGCGCTATCACAAACGCACGTCCAATTCTTTTGTCGCGCAAAAAGGTCGCGTCGATGTTGCTAATCATTCAGTAACCGAGGGAGTTGGTGTCAGGGCATTGGTGGGTAGCGCCTGGGGATTTGCCGCAACCGCTGATATCAGCGAGGCTGCAATTAAGCGTGCTATACGGCAGGCACAGTACAATGCCTCGGCGTTAGCGAAGGTGCGTGCTAAGGGAGAGTTAAGTTTGGCCCGTGGTCGACTTAGCCATTTGGATTTTACCGGTCCTGGTTTCAGCGAGCTGGTAGCGATGCCACTAGCCGATAAATTAGGGCAAATCGTTAGTCTGGAGCGCAAACTGGCGCAAGCGTCCAGCCGGATGCATACGGCGCGGTGCCGCTACAACGAAATCATCGAAGAAAAGTCGATTGTGACCTCCGATGGTGCTGCCTGCTCGCTACGCCTAGCGCAGCCGGAGCTGTCGCTGACGGCCATCGCCGAAAAAGACGGCGAGCGTGCCACTGGTCAGCGTGGCGCTGGCGTCAGTGGCGGCTGGGAGTGCTTACTAGCTCACCCTTCACTACATGATGCTGTGGGTGAGACGGCAAAGATTGCGGTAGATTTGCTTGCAGCAAAATATCCCGAGGGTGGTCAAAAGACTGTGATTCTTTCGCCGGCAGTCGTCGGGCTTCTTTGCCACGAAGCGATTGGACACACGGTCGAGGCCGACTTCGTCAAAGCTGGATCGGTAGCACAAGGTAAGATCGGCCAGCGCGTGGCTTCTGACCTTGTGACTATGGCTGATTCCGGTAACGAAACGATTGCTGGCTACGCGGTCGGTAATCTGCCCTTCGACGACGAAGGGGTCGAGACTGAGAATACGGTGATTATCGATAAGGGTATTCTCCGGTCGTATTTGCATAATCGTGAGACCGCGGCTGAATTCGGCGTGCAGCCAACAGGCAATGCACGCGCTTGGTTATTTAATGACGAGCCGCTGATTCGGATGCGCAACACCTACCTGATGCCTGGTACTCGCCACCTCGCTGACATGATTGCCGAGGTGGACGATGGTTATTTAGTCGAGGGCGCTGGATCGGGTCAGGCCGACGCTAACGGTGAATTCATGTTTGGTACCGGTTATGTGTACCGCATCAAAGATGGCAAGAAGACTGAGCTCCTGCGCGAGGCGACTTTATCTGGTATTGCCTTTGACGTGTTGAAGACGGTCGATGCCGTCAGTCAAGAATTTCTCTGGGATTTAGGCACCGGATACTGCGGCAAGGGTCAGGCGGCAAAAGTTGATGCCGGCGGGCCGTATGTGCGTTGTAAGATCACCGTGGGAGGAGAGCAGCAATGAGTGACGCCGCACAAGTAGATGACTTAAGCAAAGTTGCCGCACAACTTAATAAGCTAGCTGAATTTGGCCTAGATACCGCCAAAAAACTAGGCGCTGATGCTGCTAAAATTAGCACTGGGGCATCGTTCCAAAAGCGTTTAGTGGTCGACAACAAAGAGTTTACTCTCGCGAATAGTTTGGCCTCGCGCAGCATTGGTATCGTCGTTCATAAAGACCAAAAAAAGGGCTCGGCTTCGGTCAATATCACGACAGAAGACAGCATTAAACACGCCGTCGAAAGTGCTCTTGCCTTAGCTAAATATTCAGTGCCAGATCCAGCGCTGGTTTTTGCCACAAAGGCTGAAGCGGCACCAGCAACTCCGCTGAATTTTCTCTACGAGGAAAAGCTGGCGACCGTTGAACTGGATCAGATGCGCGAAATCATGCAAGAAGTGCTTGGTCGTCTCGGTGCTGACGAGCGCTTGGCGCTGGAGCGTTATGAGATGTCGGTCGATATTTCTTTTCATGCGCTGGGCAGTACCACGGGAATGCGGCAGGCCGAGCGGCAGACCATGGCAAGTTGGTCCTTCATGGGTATGGGGCGTACCGAGGATGAAGTGACAGGCTTTGACTATGACGGCAATTTTTCGCTAAGTGCAGCTGGGATATTGCCGCGCAGCTTGGTGGATGCCGATCAGTTTGTTAAGCGCGTCCTGGGAATGTTTAAACCCGTACGTTGTCCGAGCTACCGTGGTGCGATTTTGCTGACGCCGCGAGCGGTGCAAGAATTACTCATGGGCATGATGCTTTATCATGCTGGTGGGCGCCAGGTGATGGACGGTAAAAGTCGTTGGGACAAAGCGGTCGGTACGCGCGTAGTCGCCGACTCTTTTACCCTGACGGATTTACCCCATGACCCACGCTTTTCCGGCGCAACCGCATTTGACGGTGATGGTGTGCCGACGCGCTCGCAGACGATTCTCGAGCGCGGTGTTTTGCTGCGTCATCTTCATGATTGTTACAGCGCTAAGCGATGCGGTGCCACAACCACGGCCACGTCTGGTGGGCCATTCGCTCTGTCTTTGAGTCCAGGAGCCATCCCACTTAAAGATCTAATTAAAGGGCAGTCGCAGCTCCTAGTTGTGGATCGCTTTTCTGGCAATTCAGATCCAATCAAAGGTGATTTCAGTGGCGTTGCCAAAAGCAGTCGGCTTTTTGCGAACGGCGAGGACCGTGGCAGTGTCACCGAAACCATGATTTCCGGTAACTTTTTTGCCATCGCCGACGCTGTGCTAGGGATCAGCCGAGAGAGTGAAATCGTCAGTGGATCTTTTTCTAGTCCGTATGTGCTGATTGACGGCGTCTCTGTGACGGGCCAATAAGTCACTTAGCGTAAGCTGAATTATCCATGGAACCCGTCATGTTACGTCCCGTAACAGGCGGGTTTTTTTCTGCCTTTTGTTTTTTTCTCAAGTTTTAGGATGCCATTACCGAATCCTCCTCTGAGATTTCTGTGATCTCACGTCACCACTCTTGGTGACTCACTAGAGGAGCTTCCATATGATCTCAGTAATGATTTCGGGACAGGTGTCAGGCAACATTCATCCAACTAAACTCAATCTACTGTTTGTATTAGCGCTGGGTGCGGTGTCCATCTCCACCGGTTGCGCGTCGGAACCGGCAGCACCAGCTAAGGCAGCCGTGGTCGTCAATAAAGACTTGGATGATAATCAGAGTGTAGACGAGGGTACTGATCAAGATGGGGACGCAGATTTGGCCTCTGACGGTCAGGGTAGTTGTGACTCACAGTTATCTGGAGACGCTACAGCTTTAGCTTTGAGCGATTACTCGTCAGATGCAACTGCCGCATGCGACATTGATATAGGTAGTCCGTCGAAAGTAAATACGAGAGTGCCAGCGCCGGCTGTTGCATCAACACCTAGTTCGCTTTCATCCTCACCAAGCTCTTTCCCGAGTGCAAATCCAACGGGGAGCCTAGCTAGTAGTAATCCTCTGGGTGGGGCTGGTGGCGGCCTTGGTTCGCTACTCGGCGGTTTAGGTGGTGCTGGCGGTGCGGGTGGCGGCCTTGGTTCGCTACTCGGTGGTTTAGGCGGTGCAGGTGGTGGCCTTGGCTCTCTCCTTGGCGGTGCTGGCGGTTTAGGCGGGTTGCTCGGTGGATTAGGTGGCGCGCCAACAGGCTCGCCTTAATCTTTTTATATTCACAAGCTCAGTGATGCGGCTGAATCTTTAGGCGAACGACATGCAGAGTTACCATTTAATCTTATGTGTTGCTGGAATCATGTTAACCCTTGGATGTAAACCTAAGGCTGCATCTCCTTCTATAGCATTAACTAATCAAGGTAATAATCGGTCATCCGGACATCAACAACAGGCGCCATTGGCACTTGATGAGGCGGGCCAATGCAAAGTCAAAGTGATCAATATTGCGAAAGACGATTATCGCTACTCTTTTTATGACCGATTGATGCGCTTGGCGCTCAGTAAATCAGATCAAGCTCAGGGTAGTTGCGCATACGAAGCGTTGGATCAAATGTCCCACACCCGGAAGTTCAATCTTCTGTCTCGTGGACAGTTAGACATCGCTGGCAATGTTTCATCGACCGGACTTGAACGCGAGGCGGAGCCAGTGCGCATACCGGTGCATATGGGGCTACACGGTTTTCGTTTATTAGTCATTCGTAAGGGGGACGAAGCGAGATTTGCTGGGGTGAAGACCAATGACGACTTGGCCGCTTTCCGTGGCGGTGTGGTGCAGGGCTGGCAAGTCGCCGATGTACTGGCGGAAAATGGTCTGAATTACGTGATCAACGATGAATATGAAGCGCTCTTTCGCATGCTACAAAAAGGTCGTATTGATTACATTCCTCTAGCACTTTTTGAAGTGTACTTAGAGGTCGCTAAACGGCCGCAGTATGATCTGACTGTCGAGTCATCTATATTGTTGCAGTATCCTAGCACTGATTATTTCTTTGTAAATGCGGCGCGGCCTGCGCTTAGGCAAAGGTTAACGAACGGTCTTATAGCAGCGATTGCTGATGGCTCTCGCGATAGGTTAATGGAATCGTTCCTCAGTGTGTCCGACTTCGTGAAACGCGCGGAGCTTTCTGCTCGCACCTTCATCCAGCTAAGTAATTCGGTGGATCCGGCGAACGCTCCTCGTGACATCACCGATTATTGGTTTAGCTTTGATAATTTGCCGCCAAAAAAGGGCTAATTAAACAAAGGCTAATTAAATAAGAGCCATTTTTAGTGCAGCTGCATCAGTGTTGACTGTGCAGAGCTTTGCTCCGGCTTACTGGGGCGCCGCAGCAAATAAAGCGAGCAGATCAGACGTCCCAAAGTGAGGGATGCAGTCGCTACGACGGCGCCTGTTTGGCCGCTCCATTTGAGACCCATCCATACTAATAGCACGATGAACCCAGCCTCTAACCCGCTGGCAATAGTTACCGCTATCGTTCGGTGCTCGAAAATATTCACTGCGACTTGATAGCAGAACAGCATCGATATAATCGGAATCGGTGCAGCTAGGCGCAAAGGCAAGAGAGCAAATTCAGTCATCTCAGGTGACAGGCCAGATATCTTCGTTAGCCAAGAGTTGGCGAGTGGGGTGTAAGCCAGAAGGAGTACAAAAGCCGTCAGGATCAGTGTCATCGTTACTGTGAATTCACGTAATTTTCTCTTTGCTTCGCTGCTGGTTCCGAGCAGAGCCACCATGGCATCCTGCAGTGCTAGACTGAACGAGCAAAAGCTAAAATAGAAGGCGCTTACGACCGGCATCACGGCCAACGATTCAATCGGCGACTTGGAGCGTCCGAGGAAGAAGGTCACCATCGGTTCGATCCCAAGTGAGATGAAGGCCGTGATGATCAGAGGATAATAAAAAGTCCAGAAACGTTTATGAGTCAGTGGTTTTGGTCCGTTAGGCCGTGTCGCAACGGCATGGATCGTATGCCTGGCCAGATACCTGACGGCTAAAGCTTCTGCAATCACCCCGGCTGATAGTCCGGCACATCCCACGGACGCACCAGAGAACACGCTAAACTTACTGGTGACAAAGCAGGTCAGAATCGTCGCAATCATGCGCGATAGGCCACCGATGGTGATTTGACGCCCCGCTCCCGAGGACAGCGCGATACCCTGATAAAAGCGCCGAAAACCGATTGCTGCCGGCCATGGCAAGAGCCAGATCAGGGCCACGCGGGACGTCTCGACCAGCTCAGCGTCGAGGTTCATGAGGGTGCCAGTGAACCAGCGGTAAAGTGGTGGGTAGACCATCACGATGATCAGCAAGGTTATGAGCGCATTGAGTTTATAATTAGTCCGCCGTACCAACTGATAGCTTTGCTGATCATGGCAAAGTGCAGAGGCGGCGTTAGTCATCATGACAATCGGCGCTTCAATAATCAGCCCGATGGCTGCCGCAACGCCGAAAGCTGCGAGATTGACGGTGGGATTAGGTAAGCTGGCTACGACTGTGGCAACAATCTGCCAGGAAATGGCCATCAGCAACCACGTGGCCATTAGCGGCCACCATAGACGAAAGATGTAGCGAAACGTGAGTTGCACGGGGTCCTTTAATGGCCATCAATCCAGATGAGTATCGACGGCTACTTGTAGCTGCCTGACGAGGGCTGGCACGCTGAGTTGGGTGCTGATTCCCATATCTTAGCGTCGAGCAGCCCTAAGGACCATATTTTTCCGTCGGACTCAAGCTCCAATCAGATTTTGGCCGCAAACACGCAGAACGTCTCCACTAATACCGCCTGCCCCGGGCATGCTGAGAAACACAGCCGCCTCGGCTACATCCACTGGTAAACCACCTTGGTTTAGCGAATTAAAGCGGCGCGCGACCTCGCGGAGTGCGGTCGGCATGGCCGACGTCATGCGGGTCTCAATAAACCCCGGTGCCAGAGCGTTGACCGTGATGTCGCGTCCAGCTGCAGCTGCAGCCAGGGCCCTAACGCCGCCAATTAGCCCTGCTTTTGCGGTAGCATAATTCGTCTGACCAGCATTGCCGGCGATGCCCGCAATAGAGGCCATGCAAATGATGCGGCCGCCAGCAGGCATGAGCGGCTGATCATGTTCGTCCTTGGCAGCGAGCAAGGCTTGGCTGAGTTTGAGAGGGGCCTGCAGATTGATGGTCAGGGTGTCGTCCCACCAGTCGCGCGGCATGCGAGCCAGGGTTTTATCCCGAGTCATGCCGGCATTGTTGATCAAGATGTCTACCTTCGAAACATGCGCCTTTAGGTAACTGACAATCTTAGGCGCTGCCTCTGGGTCGAGCAGGTCCATGATTAAGCTCGAGCCTTTTATCTCGGTCATTAAGGCACTGAGATTCGCCTTCTCCTGTGGCCTGTCATGTCCGATAACTGTGGCTCCCTCAGCGGCGAGGCGCCGCGCTACTTCCGCCCCTATGCCCTGAGCGGCCCCTGTGACCAAAGCGACTTTGCCCGTAAGAGAGCCGACGATCGGCGCAGGGCTAACGACAGGAGTAGCTCCGACACTGAGCGACTGGCCTGAGATGAAGGCACTGCGTTTAGAGAGAAAAAACTTAAGTGGAGTATCTAGAGCCTGGACAGTATCGCCGCCTTTACGGACGAGCAGTAACTGGCAAGTGCCTCCCTTGCGGCCGAGTTCTTTGGCAAAGCTTTTGACAAAGCCCATCAGTGCGGCGCTAGCGCCGGCTACCTCAGGCGAGGCTTTGCTGCTTGCGGCCAAGCCGATGACTACCACGTGACAGTTGCTTGCCAATAGACTGATGCGTGGTCTGACGAAGTCATAGAGCGATCCGAGATCAGCTACAGTCGTGGCCGAGCTTGCGTCAAAGACTAAAGAGTTTAGTTTGGGATTGCCCATGATGCTCGGGGCGATCTCGCCACCGGCACTGGTGATGATTGATTCTAGGACCGTCTTAAGCTGGGAATCGCGAGTCCCGCCGACAGCGCTTGTGTGGCCTTTTAGTTCTAGTTCCGCCCAGACGGTTGATGCGCGGGCTAGTGGTTCGGGCAGCGGCAGCGGTAATTTAAGCTGGCGCACTAGACGTTTAGCAAGAGGGCGTCGGCTTATTTCGAGTAAATAATCACTCACGAGTTTGTCTCCTGGGGACCGAAGATCCCTATGGCATGTGGTTTTGTGGCAGAGCTGTTGAGTAAGCGCAGCTCAACCCTGCCGGAATTGCTGCGCTGTGGCCACTGCCTAAAGATGACGGTGGCTGGTAGTTGGATCGGCTGTTTAAAGTCGCAGCGTAGTTCTACGTGCGGTTGTCGGCACAGTGCCGGTTGCGTTCCGGCCATTCGCATTTCTGCCCACGATCCATGCATGATCGCGCCAGAAAAGCCAAAAAGGCGCGCAGCTAGCGCCGACACATGGATGGGATTTAGATCACCGCTAGCAAAAGCAAACTGTCGTGACAAACCTTTGGGCAGGCGCCAGACTTCGCTACTAGCGCCGACGCCGTCGAGCGATGGACGGACCGCGGATGTCGGTAGTGCCGGCTCTTTAGCTTGGCGACGTGACCGACGTAACATCGTTGCCGTGCCCTGCCAAACTAGGTCTGAACCGGCATAAAGGTGTGTGCATAGATCGAATTCGATCCCTTTTTCCGTCTCGCGATGACCCTCGATCCAGCACACGGTGCGCACTTGTTCCCCGCTGCCGATCGGACGAATTTGGCGAATATGCGATCTGATATGCACCGTCCCGATGATCGACAAGGGAAAGCGGCTATCCAGCATGTTGCTCAAATGAAGAGGTAGGGCATAGATGTACGGATAAGTTAGCGGCACATAACCGTCACTCGGGTAGTGACAAAGGCGACGCAACGTCTCTAGTTGTTGCTCCTGCATGACGGCAGGCGGCAAACTGCGCTCGATTCGCGGAATCGTCGTGTTTGGTTGCAGGCCAGCTCTAAAGCTGACGGCAGCGCGCAGATAGTTCATGGGATTCAACATAGGATGTTTCTAGTGGAGGTCCCGATTGGAGTTTCCGTTTGTCCGTATTTCTTGAGACGCTGAAAAAAATATAACGGGGGAACTCCACATTGTCAGGGCAATAATTGCACTAACCTTGATTTACACTCGCTGCGGTATCGCGCGCGAAAGGGTGATGTAGGCGCTGGTCAAAATGTCGGCAACAGTGGAGCCGCGCGAGAGATCGTTCATTGGCTTGGCAAGGCCCTGCAAAATGGGGCCGTATGCCTCAAAGCCACCGAGGCGCTGAGCGATCTTGTACGCAATATTTCCGGCATCTAGATCGGGGAAAATCAGACAATTTGCTCGCCCCGCAGCGGCACTGCCCGGAGCCTTGCGAGCGCCAATGTCGGCGTCGAAGGCGGCATCAAACTGCAACTCACCGTCGCTGGGTACGCGCGGGAATTCAGCGCGGAATAAGGCAGCAGCCTCGGCGACTTGAGCCTGTGCCGGATGTTTGGCCGAGCCTTTAGTCGAGAACGAAAGAAAGGCCACCACGGCCGGCACGTGTGGCTGCAAAGCCTCCCATGTTTGGACTGAGGCTGCGGCGATATCGACTAACTGCAATACGGTAGGAGCAATGACCACGCCGCAGTCGGCGAAAAGCAGGGTCTGCTCAGGCGCAGTCGCTGAGGTCGCACGGTTGAGCATGAACGCACCGCTAACTGTGCGCACCCCTGGGGCTAGTCCGACCTTCTTGATGCCCGCTCGGATGACCTCGGCCGTGGTTGCGATGTTACCGCCCAAGACGGCATCCACATCCCCACGCGCTAGCTGCTCGGCAGCCAGCTGTTGACGATCGCCGGCGCTGAGTTCTGCGTCGTCAGGGACCGCCCAGACGATGGTCGATGAGAATGGTTGCAGGTCGATTCCCTGGGCGACAGCCAAGGCGAGGGTCGCCTCACGGGGGGTAAAAAACACCACTGAACTGACGCTGCGCTCGGACATCATGACCCGCGCCACTTCCAGGATGCGGGGGTCTAGACTGTCGGAAAATGCCAGGCGGCGAGGGTGCTTTTGGCAACTCGAACGAATTTCTTGTGTGAAAGACGAAATCTTAGTCATTTTAGGCACCTAAAGCGAGGGGTTAGGGCTGAAAGTGGTTGCTGCTTAAAAAGTAGGCAAATCGGCATAGTCATTGCTGTACAACCACTTGGCTCTGCTTCCCCGTAGGTTATCCACATGTCCTGTGGATGGCTTGCAACTGTCCGCTAACTGGGCACTTTTTATCAATTTAACAAACTTTCTACTAACCAATTCTTAAACTTTACCAAATTGTCTCCGAAGACCTTTATAGAGATGGGTAATAATGTTTGGGGTTTTAATGATCGTCATTGTCACAGCTAAGACGGAACTGGCTCAGGCACTGAAGTTGCTGTTGCAGCCGCACGGCGTGGCGACGCGCATCGTGCATCCGAATCAAGCTGGCGCAGTGGCCTCCCTGTACGGCCCAGATGTGGCTGGGGTGATCGTCGATGCCTCGATGCCAAACATGCATTCAGAGGCTTGGTTTGATTTGCTGACCAACCTGGGGCGGCGCCTCCTGGTGATCGTCCTTGAGTCGGAGGTGTCGGCCGTAGTGCGCGCCCAGCAGACGACACTGACTTGGCTCGACAACCCGACCGCAGATGACGTTCTTGTGGCCTTGGACGCTTGTGGTGCACTAGGTGTTGGTCACCGGCGGATGCGGCGTGACTCGATTCCCGCCTTTACTCCGCAAATGCCCTTACAGATGCTGCACAAGCATGGTGCATTGAGTGTGATGGTGATCGACGTGTCGAGCTTTCGCAAGATTGCGATTGAATACGGGGCGGATGCATATCAGCGCGTTCAAGACTGCTTTCACCATCTGGTCTATGAGCTGTGGGGGCAATCAGGTTGCTTTCGCGCCCATGATCAGCTCTGCCGGCGCAGTGCCCATGGTAATCAGTACTATATCTTTCTCGAGAATTCGCGGTCCCCTGGGGCGATCCCTCCACCAGGCAGTTTAGAGCAGCTGGCTGATCGGCTGGTGGTGCGTCTGCAGAATTCGTTTTGGCGGGAGATTTTTGCCGCCCCGACTAAGCGGATGCTGCCCGAGTGCATTATGTTCGTGCCTGAGATTGCCATTGGCTTTGGGACCGTCATAAATAACCCTTGTGTTGATTCCTTTGAGTTAGTCGATCAACTGCTCGATAACACCGTAGAGTCGGCTAAGGCGCAGCTTCGTCGGTCACGGGAGCGGCAGCGCGAGTTGATGCAGACTTTGATTCAGACGCAGGGGTTACTCGAGCCGCATTACCAGGCTGTGTTTTCTCTGCCAAAGCTGACTAAGGACCTCGTTGATGAGGCGCACTCTACTGGCTCTCTTAGGCCGTTGCGGCATTTGCTGTTTGGCTTTGAGTCTTTAGTGCGTGCTCGCCCCCACGCAATCGACGCCTTATTTCAAGGGGCTGGTCTGGCGCATATGGAGCCGCGTTACCTGCGTCCCGATGTGCTCTTTGCTTTATCCCACAACGCTAAGGTCGGACTAGAGTTGGATCAGGCCTGTCTGCAGCAGGCCGTCAAGAACTCGAAGCAATTACCCGGCACCTTGCTCCTCAATATTCTGCCGCGTAATTTGTATAACATCGGCAAGCTTTTACATTTGTTCGGTGACCGTGAATCGCTGATGTTCGAAGTGTCAGAGACCGAAGCTATCAATAACTTCGACATCATGCTGAAGGTGCGCGAAAACTTGGATAAAATGCACATGCGCATCGCCACGGATGATTTTGGCCGCGGCCATTCTGGGCTTGAGCAAATTATCAAACTGAAGCCCGACTTGATCAAGTTAGATCGCAGCTTGATCCAAGATCTGCACAAAGATAAAGCGAAGCAGGATTTTGTCAGTGGTCTAGTGCGTGCTGCGCGGATCTCATGCTCCACTATCTTGGCAGAGGGCGTGGAGTCCTGGGACGAGGCCGCGTTGCTCCAGGTCATGGGTATCGATCTGGTTCAAGGCTTTTTGCTCCACAAACCCCAAGCCGCTGCGATGATCGAGGTCGATTTAGACCGTGAGCAGGATGCGGATTTAGGTGCGGTTGCTTGAGAGTGCGCCCGCGGTGCGCTTAATCAGCGGCCTCGGCGAAATCGGCAAGCGCATCGAGATGATCCATTAGGGTCTGCTCTGAGAGTATGCGTCCGTAGCCGGAGGTCTCACAAAACTCGGCAATCGCATCTAGCGTATGAGAAAGTCGCTCTTCGCTGCTGCCCAGGGCTGTGATAGCAATAGCCGTACCTTCGGGGTCGTCATTACAGGCGGCGGCACAGACTTTAAAGCGCGCTCTAATTTTCTCGGTAAGCTGGCGCAGATCCTTACGGTCCTGGGATGAATCCGTGGCTGCTTCGAAGCTAAGTTTAACGACGGCAAAGTACATATATGTTGGAGTCTAGCACTGGTAGGGTGGTTGGCCAACATTTTCATAGGTGAGCATAGGTGAGCAGTGGTGAGTAAGACCAATCGGCGACGCAGCGGCTCCGGTCATAGGGCTGAGGATCTTGAATTAAAAGACGTGCTAGAGCAGATCAAGCAGGGTCATGACATTCATGACAAGGAGTTCGATCGCTTTCTCTTGAGTGAGGCTCGTGCCTTTTCCAAGATCTATTGGACGCCGATTGCCGTAGCTCGCCGCGCTGCAGAACTTCTGGTTGCCAGCCCTGAGACGCGAGTCTTAGACGTCGGGTCAGGTGCAGGTAAATTCTGTCTGATCGGCGCACTTACAACTAAAGCTCATTTCACCGGCATCGAGCAAAACCAAAAATTAGTGACGATGGCCAAGGCCCTGGGCCAGCGCTGTGCTTTGTCGAATGTGTCGTTTATGTGCGGTGACGCTTTAGCAGCAGACTGGCGCCAGTGGCATGCTTATTATTTGTTTAATCCATTTGCTGCTGAATTTGAGGCAAGCACCAAGAGTATTCATGCGAATGCCATTGCTGGTGAGCGCCACGTCGACATGGTCAACATCGCTATGGATAAATTAGAGCAGGCTCCGTCAGGAACTAAAGCTGCGATTTACTGGGGAATGGGTGGCCGGTTGCCACCGTCGTGGGCGCATGATTATAGCGAGTCGTTTGGTAGTGGTAGTTTGGAAGTTTGGGTTAAGCGGTAGTGGTGAGTGGGTTAGGGGTTAGGGGGTCAGGCACTGGCGCTAAGCTAACGAAAGCCCTAGATCTCTTGTTGTTGTGGTTTGTGGTGTTCTAACGGTGTCAGTGAGTTGCCAAAAGTGCCCGACCCCAAGAAGTTTAGTTGTCAATGGTGCCGAGAAGGCCGGCGAGCTCGCCTGACACGGTCCCGTTGTTTCCGGTGCTTAAGTAGCCCGTCTCCGTCCATTGATAATAGTGGAATCCGATGGCCGGCTGCCGGACCAAAACAGCCGATGCCACAGCATAAGAATACATTGCGATAGCTGCACCCATGGAGTTTTGCGAGTCAGCGATGGAGTTGTTTGTGGCATCCTCAGCAATTCCGTTATAGAGCGTATAAAAGGTGCCGGTGGCACTGTTGGAGGCCAAGGTGCTGACGACCGAAAGGTTTAGCGTGCTCAAGGGTAAACCCACCATAGTATTGACTCGGTATGCATTGTTACCGTTGGCCGCTCGCCAAGCGCTTGTGGAGTAGTTCCACTGCGTGGTGCTGATCGCATATTTCAATTTGCGCGGCACCCGATTGCTGGCATTCCACACCAGTCGGTTGACGACACTATCCTCTGTCGTTGTCGATGATGTGGTGTAGAAGGTGCCGAGGTAGCGCCTCGTCGACGCACCATTTTTCACATAAACGCCGTCCTGCAGCACAAGGCTGGTCGCCCGCGCCGTAGCGCTGCTCCATGCCAAGAACTCCAAGGCTGGTGTGCCGACATTGTTATAAATAAAAACGTCATAAGGTAGCGCCCCGGTCAGGGTTCCTAATGCCAGAGCAACTTGATAGCAGGGAGCTCCGGCACTACAGTTTGCGCTCGAGGTGTCTTTGGGAAGCGCAAAGGTGTTCCAGGTTCTGACCCCATCGAACAGGGCGATGCGGTTATCCAGGTAAGATGTGTAATAAATGGTCGTCGCTCCTGTCACATCGCTGGTGGTGACCGGAGTACCGGAGGTGAGCGTCAACCGACCGCCAGCCATCCGCGCCGGGCTTTCGGCTACGGCGTTGCCGCCGATCACGATCCAATTACTGCCGTCGCTGGCGACCACGAGGCTCTCGCCGGCAAAATTCAGATAGGCATTGCTGGCGCCATCGATGGTTTGCGAGCTAGTTGTCGCAACGGTAAGCGGGTTCGTGGACGAATCGTTTTTCTTGATGATGTACTGACGGCCGGCTATCGATGCCGCGGATGGGAGTGTGATGGCGAAGGTGCCAGACGACGTGTCTGTAGCGATGACACTGTCGCTCGCCGTAATCGAATAGGCTGCGGTCTTAGCCGAATATGCCGTTGCGATTGGGCCGGCGACCTGCAGGACGGTGTTGGGGGACGTAGTGCCAATCCCGACGTTGCCGCCGTTAGGGTTCAATAAGAGATTTAGGTTTGTCGCCAGATTCGTGTAATAGCGAGGCTGAATCCAGGCTGAACCAGTCGCGATCATGCCCCAATCCAACGTCGCGCCACCGTCGGATCTGAGACGCATTATTGCATTGGGC
>CAIWTN010000056.1 GCA_903915625.1 uncultured Pseudomonadota bacterium
GCCTTTTCGCTGGGCTTGCAGGCTGCCCCGGCGTTCAGTATGTAAGGGCACCTTCAGTTGGGGCGTAGCCAAGTGGTAAGGCAGTGGATTTTGATTCCGCCATCCCCAGGTTCGAATCCTGGCGCCCCAGCCAATCCTTTCAAGCGTGCATGTATGATTTGGGAAGTGGGCGCGAAAAGCGCCTGAAGCCGTTGATTATTAGGGTGCTGGAGGCGGCAATCATACATCGGAGACTGGCGGGAATTCGGGTTTTTGGCCTAAATCCTCAAATCGTCTCCGGGTCGGAAATCTATGTATGATTGCCATTGTTATTTGGCTTTTTCTCGCGGCAGCGCAGACAATTCATTAGCCCGGATGGGCGAGATGGACTGTGTGATGCGGGGCCTTTCAACGGAACCGACCTGAGCTTCACTTTTCCAGTAAATGGGATTGACGACCTTCATGGCCAGTTTATCGTCTGGCTATCCGCCAACTGCACTTGGGGCCTTCTGATTTTTGTAAATATTTCATATCAATAATTACTAGCAGGGCCTGGCGCGAAGAGCTTGTGTATTGAACTAGGATCGCCATTGGAAATTAGCTTCTGTGAATCGTTCGATGGCAAGCTGATGGACGAATACCTCAATGGCGAAATCTTCTAAAGCCTCAGGGAGGCGAGGGTCGTAATCGAACAATGGCGTATCCATTAAATGTACGGAGGCTGCATTTGGCGCTCGGCTACCGGCCGCCGTCACCACTTGCAATCATACCGCCGACGCCGACACTCGACGAAACCGAAAACATACAATAGCCTCTCGTTCGACATCGTGCAGAAGTTCGTTCAGGTCAGCCGTATCATCAACGAAATTTATTTCGCCCTATTTATCGACTTCCACGCGTTTGAAACTGAGGGATTCAGGATTGTTTTGCTTTAGTATAACACTTCAAGGAGTTGTACGTGCCTGACATTCTCGTTACCGGGATGCCGCGATCGGGGACTACGTTACTCTTATCGTTGCTCAACGCTCAGCCTAACACGATAGCGTTAGCCGAGCCAATTGCGCTTGATTGCCAAGGCGGCCGTCTCCGAGCTGTTGAAGAGATCGGCTCCTTCATGCGCAGAGTGAGGAAAGCAGCGTTATCACATGGCTTAGTTTCCACAAAGCTTGTGAATGGAGCCGTAACGGATAATTTTGCAGAGCCACCAAACGTGGAGGGCCGACTCCGACGGGTTCTGGCGGAAACCGGTGAACTGCATTTTGAAAAGTCATTGAATGATGAGTTTACGCTAGTGGTGAAACATCCCGCGGAGTTCACAGCGCTGGCTGATCTTCTCGTACATGAATTCAAAATTTATGCACTGGTTCGAGATCCAATCGCGGTTCTGGCGGCTTGGCAGACGGTTGACATGCCCGTGAACCGTGGACATATGCCAATGATGGAGTGCTTTGCTCCCGACCTTCGGCATCGGCTTGAGGGGGTAACTCAAACTCTTGAGCGGCAGGTTGCCCTGATTGAGTTTCAGCTCAGCACATATTCGAAGCTGCCGCCGGAGCAGATTATACGCTACGAGGATATGGTAGCGGATCCAATGGGAACGTTACATGCATTATGCCCTACGGCGGAAAGGTTCACGGCGCTTTCGGAGTTTAACCCGCGGGACCGCTACCCGAAGGTTGACTTTGACGCGCTTGCCGAGGCACTATCGCCGATCGTGCCGGTGATCAGCCGCTTCTATCCAGATTGGAAGGAGCGATGGGCCAAATACAGCCAAGCTGGTTGCAGCTGCTTCACCTCAGGGCGAACTGCGCGTGAACAATAGTCAGCAAGATTCTGACAATAGGAAGCCATGACACTTCCAACGATCTATGTAATGGGTGCCTATGTCCGCGCAGGTGGCGCCCGCATGGCTTATGAAATAGGTCTAGCCGCACATCAGGCGCTGGGGTTGCCTTTTAAGGCTGTACTGAACAGCGGAGAGGACCCAAGAAGCTCGTCCTTCGAGTATCCAATCAGATTTGAGACGGTGGAGCGAGGCCAACTCTCTTCCATGGTCCGCCCCGACGATCTACTCATATGCAACCCGTCGTTCTCCGACGGGTCGATTGGGCTGACCCACCGTTGCCGCAAGTTGATGTACATCCAAGGATTTAACACATTCTCGAATCTTGATCTTTGGTTCGACCACTACGCATCAGTGAGTAGATTTGTTCAGGATTACATAAGGAATACATATGACCTGAAGACTGATGTGATTTCGCCGTTTGTTAGTGTCGATACCGCCCTGACCACGCCGTGGCGGGATAGGCCGGGCGGCTCAATCTGGTTTTACATGAAGGGGCACGGACTTCAGCTCCAACTTCTAGAGCGACTAAAGGATGAAGTCGGGAGAGTAAACGGGTGTCTCGCCCGCCAAATTGATTGGGAGGGCTCGTTACTCTGGGCAGGAAGCCACAAGCAGAATGACTTATTGGAGAAAATTGCTGCGCGGCAATACTTCGTAAGTTTGTCGGTTTCCGAAGGTTTCGGATTAGTACCTCTTGAGGCGATGGGTCTTGGCACGGCCGTTGTGGGGTTCGACGGCTTCGGCGGCCGGGACTACTTTCGCCGAGGTGAAAACTGCCTCGTTAGGCGCTATCCCGATGTTGCCGGAGTTGCGCAGGATTTGGTACGCTGCTTGGAGGAGCAGGATCTCGCCGAGAGATTAGCATCTCAAGGGCCGATGACCGCAAGCTTCTACTCGCGCGACCGTTTTCGCGAGAAATGGATAGGAGTACTGGAGGGAATCTTTAAGGGATAGATTTACAGGTGGAGATTATTGATTATCCATCTCGCGTAGATCCTTGAGTTACTTCGATTAAACCACGCTTCACCTATCATTTGCGCATCTGACAGACTAATCGGACAGTTGACAACTGGGTGTTTCGGGAAACGCGGCGATTTGCTCGTCGTCATAAGGTATATAGCCAAAGCGGCGGAAATCCACGTCATAAAGCTCAGTGATGAGACGGCGCGCCGCGGGTGTTACGACAACCGGCGGTCCAAGCGCGCGTGAGGCCCAGAGTTCATAACCATTTTTGGGCAGGATCTCTCGTGGCAGGCGCACCGCACCCTCGATCCTATCAAGCCACCTGACGACAGCGTCCAAGCCATCCTCTAACTGGAACACAGTCGCAGCCTCGGGTACGAGATCGGTTGCCGGACGTATGTGGTTGTCTAGCGTGTGAGGAAACTTTTGGCGTTGCTCCGGCAATCGGGCTACCCAGTCTTCGAATACGGCGTCAGGGTCAATCGTTTGCTCGATGTCGCGCTGGAAGCGGAACACCGAAACCAACCTGTCTTCCGGATGGCGCGCAATGGCAAAGCGATGCGCGATCCAGCTTGACGGAATCAACCGGTTGAAAGCTTCTGCCGGCACGTGCTGCGGTGAGCTGTTGGACCAGCGTTCGGCGGGCGGGATTGACAGGTGACTGGGATCAAGAAACCCTATAGGACCAAACCTAGCAACAAGATAGTCTTCGACAGCGCTGCCCGCACATCGGGCCACATGAGCGAACTGTACCAATTTACCCGCGACATAGATGAGAGGCATATCGGCCTACGAAAGTTGGGTTGGCCGCCAAATTACGGCAAGAGCTTTATTGTATCACCTTGTCTGTTGATTCGCAGTCGTGCCTCTGGTTGTATCCCCGGACGCGGTTGGGGCACTGAAGTTGAAGCCGTTCGCGAAGCGCCCAAGGGTAGTGCTATAGCCATCGAACGGCTATCGGTGGTCACCGGGAGTTCCCGTAGGGCCTGGTCTCGGGCCTTAAGCCCAATTCCGGAGAACCACCGATAGCCGAATATATTATAAGCCTGCGCATCACAAAGCTCAGGCAGGGCAGCTACTCACCAGCCTTCCTCGAACCCCGGCGGATAGCCGAGAAGGCTCTAACGGCCACCATCGAGGCAGCCTAGGTGCACAGCATATCGACCCGTTCAATCGACAATCTCATGAAGGCCATGGGGATGCAGTATCTCCAAGAGCTAACTATACAGACTGTGTGAGGAGGTCGACTGCAAGGTGAAGGTCTTCCTCAAACGCCCATTGAGGGTGACTGGACTGATCTCCGGATCGATGCCACCCCTCTGAAGGTCCGGCGTGGCATAGAGGTGGCCTTGGTCACCATCTTCATCGCCAACAGCGTCAACAGTACCGGCCGCCGCGCGGGTACGGGTGTGACGCTCAGTACCTCGGATGCCAAGTCCATCTGGAATGCATTGGAATGATGGCGTGCCGCAAATACGCCATCGCTTCCCGGGTGCCGCACACAGATGTCCGCGATATCTCCTTTATTGAAGAAGCCATGGCTGACCATGTAAGTCGCGCGATGACGGTCAGGCTCGCTAAAGAGCCGGATTGAGGCTTCCACGTGGGCGAAGTAGTCTCTCGCCGGGGCAACATAGGCAAAATAAGCTGTAATCCGGGCAATGATCTCAGCACGCTTGTCAATATGAGTCTTGATCCTCAGTGCCTCAGCCATTCCAGAAAAATTGGGGATCAGCGAATTCAGAACAAACAAACTAGATACGTTTGGCGCCCTAGACCGGAGGCATTCATCGCGGAGCTTGTCGTTGAAGGACTTGCAGTGACCGTTTTCCCCTGGTGGCCCGGGCTAGATGTCCAGGCTTTTCGTGCCAGTCTCGCCATTAACTTCACTCACTTTTTTTGATAGCGTTCGTAAGTTCCGTGCTCACGCAAATCCTAATGGTAGACCTTGAAAGAAATTATCTCTGTGCGTTGTTTCTTTCAGCGTGGCCTGTAGTTTAGGTGAGATTGATCACCGGTACGGACGATGGTGCCGGAAAACTTAGCCAATCCAGGCCTGCAATAAAGAGCGCTCTGACTTCATTTGGTTATCCGAAAACCCGTTTCATTGAGCGTAGCGCCAACGGTTGATGAAATCAATCTTCCAATCTAGTATAAGCTAACTCAAGAGTTAAAGCTGCGCGAACATTACGCACGAAAGAAATAATACTAACCTCTGATATGGTGTCCCGTAAATGCCCTGGAGGAGCGATGAAAAATAAGTGTTCGTCTGCCCGATCTCGGCAATTGCTTGATTCGCTTTAGCTGTCGCACATGTTATACTCATCTCACCCAACAAGAAGTTATGGCGGGGGTATTTGCATCCATGGTTCAACTACCTTACG
The DNA here is from genome assembly GCA_903915625.1 of uncultured Pseudomonadota bacterium. Taxonomy (GTDB): domain Bacteria; phylum Bdellovibrionota_B; class Oligoflexia; order Oligoflexales; family CAIYRB01; genus CAIYRB01. The sequence goes on from CAIWTN010000056.1 coordinate 5,173, forward strand.
GACAACGCCATGCTCTTGTAGGACCTCCGGATCTATGGGAGCAAAAGCGAAAGTTCCAATACGATTTTTTGCTTTCGGCCGGCCTTAAGCCGTCACATAGCTTGCTAGATCTAGGATGTGGCACCTTGAGAGGAGGTGTTCCCCTTATCTCCTATCTTGAGGAGGGTAGATACACGGGAATTGAGGTCAGATCCGATGTTCTTGCAGAAGCGAAACTAGAGCTGCAGGAAAACGGCCTAGAATCCAAGGCCCCGACCCTAATGCTCTGCAACGACTTGGTTGAGCTTGCGTTGTTCCGAACTTTTGATTTCGCGTGGGCTTTTTCAGTTCTGATCCACATGGATGACGTGACACTTGATGCCGCATTGTTCTTCATATCAAGGCATTTAGCAGTTGGTGGATGGTTTTTTGCTAATGTCCATACTGCCGATCGCCCAGATTCTACATGGCAGGGCTTGCCCTTGGTTTCGAGGTCTTTTGATTTCTATAACGAGGCCTTTGGGAGAAATGCTCTCCAAATCCTTGACCTTGGGCCATTGAGTGCCTATGGACACCGGTCACCTAGAGGTGACACGGATCCACAATTGTATAATCGAATGCTTCTTATAACGCGAACAGGTTCGCAACTTAGTTGTTGGCAATATGCAGCGATACAGACACTGAAAAAGTCTCTGGAGTTGACCACAAAGGAATGATTTGAATTTTCTGTTTTCAGCAAGTAGTCCTTCACTTCAAAATCTCTCTGAGACTTTATTGATATCGGTCGAAGTTCGAGGCGTGCAATAGATTATTGAATTGTGACCTGCGTCCCAAAAAGCAACCAACTCTGATGTAAGGCTCTAGATCTATCTGGAGTAAATCCTCAGGGTCTGATAGGTTTTATTTGTTTGAAACAGAGGACTTATGGTAACAAGGCTTTAAATGCAGGCTTGAGCCTAAGTGGAGACAATCTAGAATTGCTACTAGGGTCAAACATTTTCTCATTCATAACCGCATGAAACGACTTGTATTGCACATAGGGTCAGGGAAATGCGGAAGCAGCTCTATTCAAAACTATCTAAGCATGCATCTATCCCAGGCATCGCCCATTGTTAATGATAGAGGAGAGTCAGTAGCGTATGCAGTGATTACACCTGAACGTGTATTTATGGGGCCGGAGTTGCGCTTAGTTGCGGAAGACGCACCAAGTAAGTATTGTGCCAGCTATTCACTTACTTTGTTTGAAGCATCGACATTCAAAGAACGAATAAAAGAACTTAGAAAACTGACCCATGAAATTGATACAGTTATTCTAAGTAGCGAAGCATGGGGAAATGAAGCCGATTGTTTTAATTCGTCGCTTTTTAAAGATTGCCAGGTCCCAGTCGATCTAATTTTTGTTGTCAGGCCGCCTGTCGAATTACTAGCTGCTGCTTGGTGGCAATGGGGAGTGTGGACGGGGACACCGCTTGAAGAGTGGTGCACAGCTTCTTTTGAGTTTGCGGACTATATGTCTCGCGTGTCTTCTTGGAAGAACATCTTTCCGGAGACTAGCATGAAACTAATCGAATTATCGCAAGATCCGGTTGCGCATACTCTTCATTTCTTGGGTTTTGATGTTTCTAAGATGCCAGCCGCGCAGCGACTTAATACCGCCACTAATTCAAGTCTTTTAAGGCACAACATAAGAAACAAAGCGACATACGCTAGAGACGTTCACGAACCATCGACAGAATTTTATCTGAACAATATTCTTGATTTGCCAAACGACAATCCGCTTTTACCTTTTAGTCAAGATATTACTAGGGCTATTCTTGAGAGTGTTGCTGATAGCAGCAAGAGTATTCTCAATCTTATCTCCGCAGACTGTCCAGTTGATGATGAAGTAAAACAAAAGTATCTTGATCTAGAATATTACTCAAATGCAGAGCGAATTATATATGAAGATTGGATCTTGCAGAATAACTCCGATGAATTCGTTGTGGAATTGATCAATAATTGCCGTAGGTCAAATGAAGCCGAAGCTCAGTTAAGGATCGAACTAGAAATTGTTAAGAAACAACTTGAGAACACCCAGCATCAGCTTCGCGAGCTCAAGGAGCTAGATCTGGGGAGGTTGCGACGGTTTTGGAGAGAATGGCTGTAAATTCATTTCGTCCCCATGGAGTATCGTATACTCTTAGAGGAAATAAGTTTACCATTTTCATATAATGCAGCGACACTAATAGTTCTCTGAATGAATCTGGTGTAAATTGCCATGCGTGCACATCTATGTAGCGTCCGTTGCTATGCAGGAACTCGGTAACTGCGTCCTCAACTCGATTGACTTGGCACATTGCAGAGAGTTCATCAGCATGATCACCTGACCAATGCCTCATTGTATCATTGTGCACTGTCAGAGCTCGATGACGAATGACATTTTTAATGTTGTGGCCTCTTGCCTTATCATAGAAAGCTTCTAGCACATCCGCCAAATCGCTTTCTGTAAGCGGATAATCAAAACAATAGCGCTTATCTGGAA
>CAIWTN010000057.1 GCA_903915625.1 uncultured Pseudomonadota bacterium
CAGCCGGGCGCTATGCGGACCGTCTCAGCGCCAATATTGAACTCCCTTCTCAGGCTGATCTTGATTTGCTTGCCCCAGCCAAAACTCATGCCTCCATCGAGGAGTCCATGGCGGGGATAGAGGCAAAGATTGTTGAGTTAAAGAGCGAGAAGAAAAAGGTCGCTACGCGCACCAAGGCACCGATTTTTGCCCCTGGCGGGCAAAGCACCCAGATGATAGTCGGTGCCACTCCAAGTAGCGACGCTTTGATTCTTCGCACTGCTACGCATCTCTATGATCAGCACAGATTGCGTCGTGTTTACTACTCAGCTTTTAGCCCGATACCTGATGCCGACCCTCGTCTTCCTCTTCAGGCTCCGCCGTTGGTGCGTGAACATCGATTGTACCAAGCTGACTGGCTGATTCGTTTTTATGGCTTCGAGGCGCATGAAATCACGCCGGACGAGGCACCTAACCTGGATCTAGAAAAAGACCCTAAGTTGGCTTGGGCCTTGCGCAATCGCGAGGCATTTCCAGTCGATGTGAATAAGGCCACGAAAGCGCAGCTTTTGCGGGTGCCTGGATTTGGTGTGCGCAATGTTGAGCGGATAATGACTCTGCGCCGACACAAGCGGATCACGAGCGCAGACCTACTCAAGCTGAGGGTCTCTTTGAAACGAGCCCAATACTTTATCGTCACTGCGGATGGCCACTCCAAGGCCATGTTGATCGACAAGCAAGAGTTTCCCGAGCTGGCCGAGCGCAAGATGCGGCAGATGACTATCTTTGAGGTTGGAGCGACGGCGGCGACAGGTGAATTTTAAACCTGCATTGCGCTTAGTATTTTAAGATGACTATCGATATAGAGTTCAAACCAGATTTTGTTAGTTGGCGCACTGAGGCGCGACGCCTTTTGCTGGCTGAGACGCCACCAGAAGACATTAGCTGGGTGCCCGCGGGTGAAGAGCAAGGTCGGTTGCTATTTGGGGCTGGTGCTTCTGCAGATGGGCATGGTCAAGTTGGTGCGTCCACGGAGATTGCAAAAGCTGGCCCTGCGACGCGGGTTCCGCGTGCTTTTATGGAGGCTGCAGAGCTGGCGGCCGTGCACCGTGAGCCACGACGTTGGCAAGTGCTTTATCGTATTTTGTGGCGCCTCTCACATGGTGAGCCACATTTGCTGGATATAGAGGTTGACGATGATGTGCTGCTGCTGCGCCGAATGGCTAAGGCGGTGGGGCGCGACATTCACAAGATGCATGCATTTGTACGGTTTCGCAAGGTGATGGGCACAAATCCGGATGCCCCGGAAGACCCGGTGTATGTGGCCTGGCATTGTCCTGATCATGCGATTTTCCGCTTAGCCGTGCCTTTTTTTGTGCGTCGGTTTCGTTCTATGACGTTTTCGATCCTGACGCCTGACGGCTCAGCATTTTGGGATAAGAAACGTTTAGAATACGGCCCCGGTGTTCCGGAGGGTATGGCTCCTCGACTTGATGATGACCTAGAGGCGCTATGGTGTAGTTACTACGGAGCGATCTTTAATCCTGCGCGAATTAAGATCAAAGCGATGAAGCGGGAGATGCCAGTACGGCATTGGCGTACCCTGCCAGAGACGGCGCTGATTGGTGAGCTTCTAGCAGGAAGTGATGCGCGTGTGGCGCAGATGATGAAGGATCAGCCAAAGTCAGCGTCTGCTTTTGTTCCTAAGCAGGCGGCTGAACTTGCAGAGTTAAAAATTGCGGCAGCAGTGTGTGCCGGTTGCAGTTTATGTCATACCGCGACCAATGCGGTGTTTGGTAAAGGTCCTGCAAATGCTCGCATTGTGATCGTTGGGGAACAACCTGGTGACCAGGAGGACTTGCTGGCTGAGCCGTTTGTTGGGCCTGCAGGCAAAGTTCTTAACGAGGCCCTTGCCGCTGCTGGAATTAGACGCGACGATGTTTATGTCACCAATGCGGTGAAGCATTTTAAGCACAAGAAAGTAGGGCTACAGCGCTTACATCAAAAGCCAGAAGCGCGTGAGGTGGCTGCCTGTCGTCCGTGGCTTGCAGCAGAACTGCAATTGATTAAGCCAGAGATCGTCGTTTGCTTGGGAGCGACGGCAGCGCTCTCTGTTCTTGGCCGAATGATTCGACTGGCAGACGAGCGTGGGCGGTGGCTGTCGTCGAGTTGGTCAAAGCGCACCTTGGTGACAAATCACCCTGCGGCAATTTTGCGCATGATGGATAAGGATCAACAAGCGGCTGCTATGGCTCAGTTCGTGGCCGAACTGGGGATGGTGACTGGGGTCGGGCACCAACGCTAAGCTACTAAAAGCTCGTTATGTGTGAGCCGTTTCGGAGATAGAATCATTTAGGCAGGTTAGCGCCAGTGCCTGACCCCAAGTCTAATTAATACTATGCCAATTTTGGGTTTGCTGATTAAAGAAGCCTGACTCTTTAAATGCGCGGCTAATAGTGCCGTTGGCTCTTAGTATTTTAATGCCGCGCTGTAGTGCTGCGAATATTTCAGGTGCGCCTGGATACGCCTGGCTGACGACAAAGCGTCTAGCCCCTTTCAGAGTGACCTTTATACCCTGGGCTGGCATTAGTCGGACGCCGGTGAATTCGTGCATGAGATCAGCACTATTAGAAAACTCAAGCAGCGTGAAGTCGACTCGTTTAGAGCCCAGCAGGCGGAAAATATTTTCCTTAGTTTGAACATCTCGGGCCTGAGTACTTAGTTTGAAATCTTCGACTGTCTTCCAGTCTACAACCCAGTTTCTTGGGGTGACTGCGACGAATGGACGCAATTCTTGAATGTTCTTGACCTTCAAGACCGCTGATTCGGGGAGGGCGTAAATGCCTTTTTGAAATTCTCCGTCCTGGATAACTGGGTCGGTAATGAAATAGCCGCCGCGATAAGAATCAGTGTCCCATACTGATTCAGCGGCTATCGGGAACTTGCCCTTCTTGACTTCTACAATAGAGCGCGTGTAATTGGGGAGTTCCGCGAGTTTAATTGTGGTCTTGTAGCCCCCTGCTTCGAGAGCTTGGCAAATCAGTATAACCTCCACCGTGCCACGATTAGCATACGGGCTGTCAAAGCTTTTGATCGAGGTGCAGTCTTGCTTGCTGGTCCATTTTGCGAAATTTTCTACAATGATTGGCTCGGCGGGTAAGGTGAGTTGCTCTGAAGCGAGAGCCGCCGGTGCCATCAGTGTCATGCATATTAGAAATGCGAACCCTCGCAGGTGACTGGCAAATAGTACCTGTTTGATGCCGCATTTATAAGAGCTCATTCAAATAACGCCTTTTCTAATCCGGCCATCCTGACCTGAGTAGGTGCATGTTCTAGTTCAAAAACTATGATCTCATTGTTGCCCTTCTGAAGCCATGATCCAGGGCAATATAGTGCTTTCTGCGGTCCGATGCGCCAGTAGCGCCCAAGATTGTGTCCGTTCACAAACACCACACCCTTGCCCCAGCCGCGGGTATCAATAAATGTGTCGCCCAACTCAGCCAATCTGAAGGAGCCTCGAAAAAATGTTGGACCCGACATACGGCCTAACTTTTTCGCCTTCGTGAAATGAAGGGCGGAAAGATTGTTGAGTGGTAGTGGGTAGATCTCCCAGTCATTCAGCTCACCAGTGTTGCTCACAACTTGCTTGGTTATGCCCTTACGGTCGTAGGCTAACTCCGGAGTGAAGTTTAGGCGCCCATGGTTTTCTACTAAGATATCGAGCGGCTTTCCTGCATCAAGATGGATGTCTAGGGTACTTTGATTGTAACGACGATCGAGGGTGCCTAGTAGCTTGGAGCCTTGACGAAGCCATGCATAATCACGCACATCCCGAAGTGCTAGCATGCCGTCATAAGGCTTCGTCACGTGATGACGATAGAGAATGAAACCATAGGCTTGATCAACTTCCTCCATGGTCTTCGGTGACTTGGAGATGATTGGCTGCCCAAGCAGTTGGTCAAGTGGGGCGCTTTCTGTAAAGGCGAACGGAGCGACCTTCAGCGTTTTTGGCGCAGGAGGAATAGGCGGTAGTGTCACTCCTGGCTGCTCTTGTTGAAGGAGAGCCCGAATCGCATGAAATTTTGGCGTAGGAAGTCCGGCCTCGCTGATCGGAGCATCATAATCATAGCTCGTGGTGTCAGGGCGATAGAAACCATGTTCAGAAGTGGCTCCGTTCATAAAGCCAAAGTTGGTGCCACCGTGCGCCATATAGATGCTTATGTTGATTTTGCGATCCAACATCCATTTCAGATTATCTAGGCCCTTTTGCATGTCTTTGTTCGAATGTTTGCCGCCAACATGGTCAAACCAGCCGAACCAATATTCGGAATTGAGCCGAACGCCTTCGGGACGAAAGCGATCCAGAACGCCAAAAGCACTCGCAGCTGATTCGTCCTGACCGAAATTTATTGCCAAGGGCAAGTCCGGAAAGGAACCTCTGGCTAGTAGCGTCAAAATATTATGCTGTCCAAGCACGTTGTCGGAAGTAAAGAGAATGCCGTCGATGCCAGAGTTAGTAAGCGCAGCGCGGATAGCATTCAAATAGTCGCGGTCGGCGCCAAAGGAGCCGTATTCGTTTTCTACCTGAGTTAAGATAATTGGGCCGCCCTTGCTGATCATCAGATCCTTGACCTGCTCCCCAACCTTACTCAAAAACCTTCCTGAAGCTGCAATAAATCGCGGGTCGCTACTGCGAACCATTAGTGTCGGATCTTTGAGTAGCCAAGCTGGCATCCCCCCGAATTCCCACTCGGCGCAGACGAACGGGCCTGGCCTTAGGATGACAAATAATCCCTCTTCTTGCGCGGTCCTTATGTACTCCGCGATATCTAGCTGGCCACTAAAATTATAGGTCTCAGGCTGAGGTTCGTGCAGGTTCCAGAACACATAGGTGGTTAGGGTGTTAAGGCCGAGCGCGCGTAGCATCTTCATGCGATGTCGCCAATGCTCCTTCGGCACTCGCGCATAATGCATCTCACCCGCACGAATGAGGAATGGTTTACCATCGAGTTCGAATTGGTTGCCATGGATGGCAAAGCTGTGTGGCTTTTCTACTGTATTGGCCAATACTGATGATGATTGCACAGTGGTGGCTCCCGCTAAGGCGATCAAAGCCGACACTAACGTCTTTTTTACCTGTGTCATAGATTAGCGGTCTCCTGCAGTTTTTAGGATGTCTAGACTTTGGGGCGCCCAACGCTGGCGCCTGATTGAGCCCGAAGTCGCCGCGCTTGTCGATCAAAGCGGGAGATGAATGGGCAGCGCTGACAGAGGTCCTCAACTAGTTCGCCGCGATCAAATCCTTCCCGTAGATTTACGGCGCGTTGGCTCTTAAGTATCTCGGATATTGGAGTCTTGAGTGCGTTCCCAAGATTTATGACGGCTTCTTTATCCAGGCAACAAGGAACCACTCGCCCGTCCGCATGGACACCGAAATGACTACCGAGGCCGTGACAAAATCCGTGCTTGGACCGGTGCGGCAAATTCATCGCGGGCCAGATAAATCGCGAGTCAAAATGCGCTGACAAACGACCGGCTAGACGGACTTGTTTGCGGCGGCGCACGTCTATAGCTCCGACGGACAAATCGACGCCAAACTCGCGCTCTAACGTAGACCTAATGAGAGCGTTGCTTTCGGCTACGTTCTCACCTTGCTTTTGATCCCACAGGCGCAGATTAATGTAGAGTTCAGGGCGTAATTCCGCAGCTAAGCGGGCAAAGCTCAGGACTCGTTGCAGGTATGGTTCGATGTCACGCGTGGGAAAATTTGCTTCGAAACTATGGACGGAAATATTGACCTGACGAACAATCGGTGAAAGCAACAGGTCTCGCCTATGGCCGGTGATGAGCATGCCGTTAGTCGTTAAGTTTACCGGTAGCTTGTATTCGGTGCAGGCAGTGATAATGTCTGCAAGTTCAGGGTGACCGAGTGGCTCGCCCATCAAGTGCAGGCAAACTTCGTCCACGAGCGGCGCAATGTCAGCAGCAATGCGCTTAAAAGTCGCTGCATCCATGACTTGCTGAGCACGCTCTACTTCAGGACAAAAGCTGCATTTGAGATTGCAGATGTTGCTGATTTCAACGTAGGCGCGTCGATATTTTTTATTCAATAATTCCGATGTGACCAAGAGCCGGTCTCCAGAGTTGCTGCCTTAGTCTGTCACTTTATTAGTGTGTAACAGCCCGGGTAGGTCTGGCAGGCGAAAGGAAGATAAAAGACACCCTCGAACTGTCCGAAATATCTGCGGACAGAGTCGAGGGCGCGAGGCTCACTTCTTAAAGTAAGCTTTCAGTCCTGCTTGAGTGGTCTTCATCGTTTTTTCGCCCTTCTTCCAGTTGGCTGGGCAAACTTCGCCGTGCTCTTCGTGGTACTGAAGTGCTTCGACTAGACGAAGGAACTCGTCGATATTACGGCCGAGTGGCAGGTCGTTGATGGTTTGCTGACGCACTTTGCCGGTTTTGTCGATAAGGAATGCGCCGCGCAGAGCAACGCCATCATTCGGAATCAGCACGTCGTAATCGCGAGCGATGGTTTTGTTCAAGTCGGAAATGATTGGGTACTTCACGCCTTCGATGCCGCCATCATCACGCTTGGTGTTCAGCCATGCCAAGTGCGAGAATTTGCTGTCGATCGAGACTCCCAAGACTTCGGTGTTCAACTTCTTGAACTGGTCCAACTTGTCTTGGAAGGCGTGCAGCTCAGTTGGGCAGACGAAGGTAAAGTCTAGAGGGTAGAAAAATAGCAAGACGTACTTGCCGCGGTAGTCAGAGAGGCTGATGGTTTTGAAGTCACCGTTTACTACGGCTTCTGCTTTGAAATCGGGGGCGCTTTTCCCTACAAGAACGGACATGCGTTGTCTCCTTGGTGATTAGCCACCTGTGGCCTAATTAAGAGTCGAATCCAAACACGGCAGAACCGTGTTGTCAATGTTCACGGCTCTGCCATGTGCGCATAGGCATAGTTGGTTGGCGGCACGAACGTCTCTTTAATCGTCCGTTGGCTCATCCAGCGGGTCAAATTGAGCTTGCTGCCAGCTTTGTCGTTGGTGCCCGAGGCCCTAGCACCGCCGAAAGGCTGCTGGCCAACCACGGCACCGGTTGGTTTGTCGTTGATATAGAAGTTGCCAGCAGTCTGTTCTAAAGCTGCCGTTAGCTTTTGGATCGCTAGCCGATCTTGGGCAAAAATAGCGCCAGTAAGAGCATAGGGTGAAGTCTGGTCAGCCAAGACCAAAGTTTCGTCCAGCTTGGCATCATCGTAGACGTAAATGGTGAGCACCGGCCCGAACAGCTCCTCGCTCATGGTGCGGTATTTAGGGTCTTCGGTAACCAGAACGGTCGGTTTTATGAAGTAACCGACGCTATCATCGGTCTCGCCGCCCACCAGTACTTTGACTCCAGGAGCCTTCTTGCTCTCCTCAATGGCTCCGCGCAGGCGAGTGAACGCCCGCTTATCGATGACTGCCCCCATGAAGTTACGGAAATCTGCCGGATCCCCCACGCTTAGGCTAGATACCTGACTGACCAAAGCCTCTTGCACCCGTGGCCAAAGGCTCTTTGGGATGTAGGCGCGCGAGGCGGCGCTACACTTCTGGCCTTGGTATTCAAAAGCTCCGCGCACTAAAGCGGTCACCAGGCTGCTCACGTCTGCTGAAGGGTGCGCAAAAACGAAGTCTTTGCCGCCCGTTTCGCCCACGAGTCGAGGGTAAGCTCTGTATTTATTGATGTTTTGGCCGACAGTCTGCCACATGCTGTTGAACACTCCAGTGGAGCCAGTAAAGTGAACACCAGCCAAATGTGGATTGGCGAGGGCTTGTGCGCTGATCGCTGCTGCATCACCGCTGAGCATATTGACGACGCCGTCTGGCAACCCAGCCTCGCGCAGGATCTGCATCCCTACCCAGGAGGCGGCGAGGCCGGTGGCGGCTGGCTTCCAAACCACGCCACAGCCCATGAGTGCTGGAGCAGTGGCAAGATTTAGCGCGATCGAGGAAAAGTTAAACGGCGTCACGGCGAAGACGAAGCCTTCGAGGCCACGCCCTACGGTTCGGTTCCAGACGCCGGGCGGTGAGATGGGTTGATCGCGGTAGAGCTCGGTCATGAAATGAACGTTGAAGCGCCAGAAATCAGCTAATTCACAGGCCGCATCGATTTCTGCTTGGTAGCAGGTTTTGCTCTGACCAAGCATAGTTGCTGCATTCATGATCTGCCGGTACTTGCCACAGAGCAGCTCCGCAGCTTTCAAAAAGACGGCCGCGCGATCTTCCCAAGGCAGCCGCGACCAGTCCCTCTGGGCTGAAACAGCTGTGGTGATCGCCGTCTCCACATCAGTAGTATTGGCATTGTGGTAGGTGGCTATTGCATGACGGTGCTGATGCGGCATCGTCACCTCAGCGGTGCTTTTGCCGCGGACTTCACGACCACCAATGACCAGCGGGATATCCACGGGAGTGCTGCTCTGATGCTTCAGTTCGGCCTTCAAAGCGGCGCGCTCGGGGCTACCAGGGGCGTAGCTATAGACGGGCTCATTAACCGGCGGTGGAGCGTGAAAGAGTCCGTTGGCCATATTGTTCCTCATGAAATAATTAAGCTTTAAACGACGATTCCGAGTATTTCGAGGCGGACGCTAGTCCGCGCAGCTACGGCGCATTTTAGCCAAGGTTGGGTAAAACGCAATCCCGTCTGCAAGATGTAATCTAACGCCATGTAACCTAAAACCCTGTAGGTTTTGGTATACTTGAGAGACCCCATAGCCACCTCCTGCCACGGAAACCTCCCGAGTGTCACTTCGGTCCTGGATTATAGCTGGTTTTATCGCTGTCATGGCTGTGCCCTACGGGCATGCTCAGACGCAGTTGCCCAGTTCGCTTAAGGAGTGGCACGGAGAATATTTTGACAAAAAGCAGGGCGGATTTTTCTTCTCCCTGGACATGAAAAATTTTCGTGGCAAAAACCGGATGGTGACGGACGTCCAGGTGACGGTGCGAGATATCTTGCGGCAGAAGACCTTCATCGTTAGTGCCGACCCAAGTCGTGACCCTAGCTCGGTGGCCGGGCAGATCTGGGCTACTGGCAGGGGCAAGTATAACGTGGAAAGCATAGTGATGGTGGACGGATCGGGCATTAAAAGGACCTGGTCTGGCAGTACGCTATATCGCGACTTTGTTGTTAAACGGCAGTGCCTATCCAATCTGGGGCGCTGGACTATTACCCCCGAAGGAAGGGACAGGCTTAGTGTAGTCTTCAACATGGTCCCGAACGTATTTCGAGAAAATGGCAAGGCGAAGAAAGATAGCTCGATCGCAGCGGTCTTGGATGGTTTTAATGGGCTGATTCAGGAGGCGTTTGGTGGTTCGCGGGTGCTGACTGGGGCGGATAACGATTATTCGAGCACCCATGAGCTCCGCCGGTCCATTACTTTCAACCGGCAGATTGCGATGTTCTATAAGCTCGATCTCTTTCGCCATAATTATAATAGCAAAGCTATCGCCGGGGTGCTGAATACTAACGATGTTAACCTGCGGCGATGTTATACCGATCGACTTGATTTTAATGACGATTTGCGTGGTACTTTAAGCTTCACTTTCCTGCTGTCGAAACAGACTGGCACGATGATCAAGCTGAAAAACACTGGCGGCACGGCGAATGATCCTAAGCTAGTTGAATGTGTCTTCCTGGAATTGTCGAAAATGCAATTCCCTGTGAAAGAGAACATGATTGGGGAGCTGGTTTATACTTACGATGTGAAATAGCTATAATGAGTACTAGCGACTCGCAGCAAACATACCCAAGGGAGGGTAGCGCGGTGACGAATCAGACAGTAGGTCCAGGACAGGGAGCGCCGCAAACTCAGGCGCCGCAAACTCAGGCACCGCTAGGCACCGGTAAAGCCAAGCGGCGTTTGCACAATTTTATGCTGCAGCCCCTGCTGCAAATGAAAATTGGTCTCTATTCGATCATCATTTCACTGCTTTTTGCCGGTTCTCTGGCATGGATTGTTTATTACAATTTTGCTGGCTTGGTGAATTCGGTTGTTTTACTGACGGATGCCGAAGACGAAGTGCGCGATTTATTCATGGATTACTGGCGCGGAACCCAGCTTTGGGTATACCTGTCCTGTCTCATTTACATCGGCGCAACCGTGACCATATCGGTCCTGTTTACGCACAGGTTAGTTGGGCCGACCATTGCGTTTCGCAGGCATATCCGTTCGCTTGGTGAAGGGCGTTATAATGCCCGCACCTATCTGCGCAAAGGCGATGCCTTCGCGGAAGTCGCTGAAGAACTAAATCGCCTGTCTGAGACCATGGAACGTAGCCAAGGTGCTCCTCACACTCAAGTTAAGTAGCGCCGAAGATTTAGCATGGCAAAACCAAACGAACAGACTAATGACACTGAACTTGGCGCAAGGGACTGGTTCCTGACTGCTATTGCGCATGATGGCCCAGTTGGACCTTGTCTGGATGCTGTGTTGAGTGAGCTGGACACGCGCCGCTCTTTTATCGCCATGCTCAAACAAAATCTTACTTTGGAAACATCGGCGGTCGACACGGTGACCGATCTAGGGCAAAAGATTCGCGCTCTAGAAAATACTCTGCGTTTTCGCTTGCCGATGCTGTCACCCGAGCGACCAGTGGCCTGGTTTAGGGCTCCGTCATCAACGACGACCGGTCCGTTTCAGGCGACACTCCTTGGTGAACCGGTATTCGCCGCTTACGAGCCAAGCAATGTCGCCCAGGTTGAGCAAGGATTAACTGCGGCATGGCAATCAAGGCAGTCTCCTAATTTGCCGTTTATGGAAACCTCTGGCTGTCTCTGGCGCACCTTGCTCAGTCACAACGCAAGACTTGAGGAGATGTGCTGTCTGCAAGCACCGTTCGCTGGGCTTCGCCTGGACGTACTTCCTGACGGCATCCCTGCGGCATTGAATAGCAGGGCCCTGGCCTCTTTTCTGATGAATGTGCGCACAGAAATCTTGGTGGCACGCGATCGACTGAACAACTGTTATCAGCAGTTACGCGAGAGCAGTTTGAAGTTGTGGGTGGAGCAAAGGAAAATGGCTGCGCAGGAGCCCAAGAGGTCGCGTAGCTCTCAGGCCGCTCAGGATCTTCGGGATGAGTTCCGGCGGCGGCGCAGCAGTGCTGCAAGCGCGGCTCCCGCTTTGTCTCCGGCAGATATTTCGGCAATGCAGTTTATGGGCTTTAGTGAACTCCCGCCTGCCGGCCTTTTGCGCCAGCGTTACATTGATATGGCTAAAAAGCTGCACCCTGACCGGCAGGGAGGCGATGATCAGGATTTTAAGGTTCTGGTTAATGCTTATGCGCGGTTGTCGGCGCGGACTACTTAATGACAGCGCGTCCGCCCGAAGTTAATCAGCAGCCTTATCAGGACATCATTCTGCAACATGCAAAGTCGCCACGGGGCTACTGTCAGAGCTTGGAGCGGGCTGAAAGCGTGACGCTGGCCAATCCAGTCTGCGGTGATGAGGTCACCGTTATGCGGCGTTGGACTGCGGATGGGCTTTTAGAACTTGGTTTTCATTGCCAAGCCTGTCTGCTGTGCAAGGCTAGTGCATCGGTCATGGTATCCACGTTATCGGGTCTACCTAAGGAACTTGCTACAGCCCTGGTGCAGTTGGTGCAAACTACATTCCCGTCTTCCGGTCAGGATTTGCCGCCTAATATTAGTGGTGATTTAGTCGCTCTTTACGATTTGCGCAGATATCCGACCAGGGCTCAGTGCGTGCTCCTGCCTTGGGACGCCATCACTAAATTATTGTATAATTAAGCTATCTCTCTCTCTCTCTTTCTTTCTTTCCCTCCATCACTGTTAGGAGTCTGCTCGATGCGCCACGTGCAGCGCCTGTTTCTTGTAAACTTATTTTTGTTTGTTTTTGCCTGTCACAATGAGCCGGCCTCACGAGATAACGAAGCCGCAGACAGAGGCAGTCTTTGCACCACCGCAGGTGCTACGCTGAATAGCACGACCAATGAATGCGAATGCAGCAGTGGTCAAAAATGGAGCGGTAGTCGCTGTGAGGCTGAAGTTGCGGCCGCTGTTAAGCCACAAGAGATGGAGCTAGCTGCTCAAGAAACGGCGAAGCCGCCACAGAATGACATCAAGGAAATGGCACCAGCAACTTTAATGCCGGAAGCTAAGGCTGTGAGCCCAGAGCAAAAGCTGACGGAAAAACCCTCGACTCTCTCGCCGGCGGAAGTGGCGAGTTTGAAAAAGGCGTGTGAGAAAGCTCATGCAGATTGGGTGGACGCTGAGCAGTTTTGTCAGTGCCCAGAAAATAAAGTCCTCATTGGTCAAAAGTGCACACTGCTGCAAGGTGTAGTGACAGACGATGCCTGTATGCGGGCGGTGCGACCAGGTCGTTGGACGAAAGGTGACTGCAAGTGTGCCGCATCCGAAGTGTTTGTTCCACAGCGCGGGGGGTGTGTGGCGCCCAATATCGTAGCGTCCCATAATGGGGCGACAAAGACGGGGCAATTCACCTGTGAAAGCAGTTTGAGCAATGGTAAGTGGGATCTCTCTAAGAACCGTTGTCAGTGTCCTAGCGGCCGCATTTGGCTAGACGGACTTTGTGCTTTGCAGTCGCGATTAAGCTCAGCGGTAATTTGCGAAAGTGGTTTTAATGGCGGTACCTGGGACTCAAGTCACAAACGTTGCCAGTGCCAAAACGGTCAGATGTGGCTGAATCAAAGCTGCATGGATCCACATGCACTGCCGAGTCGCAACGTATGCGAAAGTGAGTTTAACCGCGGCACCTGGAACACCACTCGTCAGAGTTGCTCTTGCCCGCGCGGCGCGCGTTGGAACAGTAAGAACTTGCAGTGCCAGGGGCGAGCTGGTTGAACTTAGTGACCCAAATGGGTGGCGCTGTGATCAGCCGCCACCGAATGCTTTCATAAGTTCATGCAGCATACCGCCGCCCTGTGATGCCAAGATAATCCCGACACCCATCAGCGATTCACCAGCAATCAGACCCGAAGAAACAGTGACCAGATAACGGTCAGCCACTTCGGGTTTTGTTTTGACTAAACGCCAGGCGAGCAAGCTGCCAATAAACATCGAAAGAGCGTTGAAAGCGGGGATGACACCCGCGATGCCAAGTCCTGTGGCTGACGGCAGCCAGCGTTTGTAGCGCTGTGGCAGGTATTCTTCTGCGACGGCTAAAACAGCGCCCAATACGGCACCAGCTACCATGGCAGCGAAGGCTCCGGCCGGCAACGAATCCAAGCCATTAGCTAACATTTTGGCTACGCCAGCCCACACTTTTGCTGAGGGTGCCGGCAGCGCAGCAGTGCCGAGTTGCTCTGGCCGCACTACCAAGGTGTAAACCGGGACCGCCAGTAAACTCCCTGCCATGACACCGAACAGCTGAGCGATCGTTTGCTGCCGCGGATTTGCGCCCAGTAAATATCCTGCCTTTAGATCTGTGAGCAGGTCGGCTGCGTGCGATGATGCTCCTGCGGTGATGGATGCGGTCATCAGGTTGGTCGTCATATTCGACGGAGCGATCATCCCGTAGGACAGCTGAGTGATTTTACCCATTGCCCCAACCGGGGTGACGTCCGTCTCGCCGGTTGCCCGTGCTGCGACGATGGCCAGGAAGAAGGTCATCAAAACCGCTAGGATACCCATCCACCAGGTAACGCCAAACCAGGCATGACCCAAATAGACGGCCATTCCGCCTGAAATCAGTGTGCCCCAAATGAACCAAGAAGTTGGCACTTCGATATGGGCCAGCGGATCGATCGGAGCCTTGTCTTTGTTGAATGCGGCTTTGAGGCCAGACATGGCGCGCACGATGGTCCGCCAACGCAGGCCAAGCGATACCATGCTCGATGTGACCATGAGCGATGTTGCGGGCCACAACGTCCAGGACACGATGCCTTTATAACCGGGCTCTACAATGCCGTTGTTGACCAGTTGCGGGCCAATAATGCCGTAGTAGATCAGCGCACCCAAAAGTAGCGATATGCCCACACGAATGCCCATAATCGCACCGGCTGCGATCATGATCAGCGAGCCCTCGAAGCCTATAGTATAGCGCTCTAAAAGGCCCCCAGCACCGGGGTATAGCGGCACGGAGTCCGGTATAGCCGCACCTTCGATGGTGCTTTTGAGGTCCGGGCGATCGAGCTTAATGGCTAACCAAGCGCCTAAGTGTCCTAGGCCGTCACGCCAAAAAGCAACAAGTGCGCCAATGCCGGCACTCCACATCAGCGAGCGTGCCTTGCCGATCGATTCTTTGCCAGCAGAGTGCATCGAGCGCAGTGTCTCAGCGGTGGCTATGCCTGATGGGAACGGTAATTTATCGATGTTGATCAACTGGCGTTTGAGTGGCACTGCCATAAAGACGCCGAGCACGGAAATCGTCGATAGCCAGCCGATCATCTCCCACCAAGTTAAGATCCGACCGGTGGTGAGGTAAAGTGCTGGAAATGCCGAGGTCAAGCCTGCTGAGGCCATGTAGCCGGC
>CAIWTN010000058.1 GCA_903915625.1 uncultured Pseudomonadota bacterium
CCGCCTCCACCTGTGTTAGGTTCCAACCCTCCAACACATCACGCAAAGCCATCATCAACCCCGCCCGCGCTTTCATATTGGCGGCCTGCGAGGGTGTATCTTCAAGGGCATCCCAGATGCTTTCGAATTGTTGCTCTGTCACGTTGCGTGTCTTCACAATCGATCATCTTGTAATATGAACAGCATCGCTCCCTGATGAACACGGAGCCATGTCGACAATTGGCGCAGATTCACGTTGCCCTTTAGACCAAGCTGCCGGTTCAGCTTAAGTAAATCATCCATAAGTTCAGTTTTGCGAACTTTCAGCTTTGCACGCGTTAATTCCAGAATACTATCACGCTTCAGAATTCTTATTCGACGAGGCTCGGAACAGAAGTAAGCATGGCTACAGTTTTTGGAGTAGCTGATAGTGTGTGGCTTGGCATCTGCAATTCTTCCAATATCAAGCGGATCAATGAAAACCGAACGATTTGTAATGTTTTCATTCGTATATTCGGAATGGAATTCTTGAACATTAACTAGATCCGGCGACGCATAGAAAACACAATCCTTGATCTCGTTTGCAACACCAAAGAGGACATTATGCTGCTTTCCCAATTGGTGAAGGGAGTACCTAAAATAACTCTGCCCAAACAATGAATGCTGCTTAGCTTTTGAGCCTAGAAAAACTGGTACTTTAAACTGAAATATTAGAACTTCACCCGGCCAATCAAGCCTGACATCATAGCCAAGCTTAGCTTCATCGATAAGACTAGGAAAATGCGGAGCTTTCAGTGTAGGACCGTACGAACTCAAGAAATTGTTCGTAAACGCAAAACCGTAGCTGAATTCTGAAATCCCAGTTTTCATCTCGGATGATCACTCTTTAACGAGCGTGATGTCATCGAAAAAAGCCTGAGCATCCGATGATGGATACTGATCACTTCTTGTGGCTAGGGTAACAATCACAAACGAATTTTCGAAAACAAACATATGCCATTTGGTAGCAACATCTATACCGTCGACTGCCTTGTTGGTGAGTAAATATCTATGCGGAACTGGTAAATTCGAACTCATCTCTGATTTAACTAGCTCGCCACCATTGGCCGCAATTCCGCTCAAAATGGTGACTGGATCGGTAGCGACGCCGAGAGAACTAAGCGGCAGCGGATAACATTCAATTCTCGCAAATCCTGATTCGAACATACGAGTTAGCTGCGTCGACTTAGCCGACTGACCAGGGATAGCGAGTTCAATGACCGCATCCTTAGGTGCACGCGCAACACTGACTGGGCAGTTAAAGACTAAGCGGTTATCATGGGAGCTTACGAGTTGGCTAAAGGTACCTGCCAAGATTGCAATTATCGAAAACCTTAGCAGGTAATTCCGGCTTACTCCGAAAATGGCAAGCACCGCTGCGATCAATACTGGCAAAGCGGTTTGTCCAGCAGAATAGGCAAAATTTTCGCCTAATTCGTCGATACCCGTCTGGGCAAAATTTAATGCGAAAAGTGACGTCACCACAAGCACAGCCAAAAGCCACATTCGTTTCATGATCGCCTGCCACAACCCCCATAAACTTCGCTCTACTTTAGCACGCTAAAGTAGAAATGGAACATGGTAAAATTTATAAAGTCAAGAAAACCGTCTAGACTTTCTCACCCTCGCCTAAGCGCCCTATTCACCGCACTCACCACCGCCCGCAAGCTCGCGGCCACGATGTTCTTATCCATCCCCACGCCAAACAGCGTGGCCCCATCGGCGAGCTTAATCTCCACATAAGCCACCGCCGTTGCATTGGCCCCCGTGCCCATCGCGTGTTCACGGTAATCGGCCACGTCAAACATCAACCCGCTATCCGCCTTCAGCGCCGAAACGAACCCGTCCACCGGACCGTTGCCGACACCTTCGATC
>CAIWTN010000059.1 GCA_903915625.1 uncultured Pseudomonadota bacterium
AAGCGCCGGATATCGTCTAAAGAATACCGTCCGAAACTGGGGCTTATTTATTCGTGGCGATGCGTCAAACATACTAGCGTTTCAGGATGATACAGCCAGCGCGATTCGAATGGCGATTGATAGCAACGGCAACGTCGGGATTGGGACAACAAGCCCAGCGGCAACATTGGATGTAAATGGCATGCTCGGTTCTAGCAAGGCGCTCGCTCCAGCAACCGCCAACTTGGGTACCGTAACGCTGACGGATTCCAAGTTCTTGCTCTATAATTACAGCAGCAGCAACTGGTCCGGTCTAGGCAGCGATGTTTCTGGTAATTTCTGGCTGCGAACTGGAACGACTTCAAACAACTTGCTGGTTATGAGCTCAACCGGCAACGTCGGAATTGGTACGACCAATCCAGTCACTAAGCTTGCGGTCAACGGCGAACTAGTACGGCAGATCCAGCGCATTCATGGTAACGGTCCTAATGATGCGACTAGCTCGGGGGCGATCACCAGCCGGGTGTTGACTTTCGTCAAAAAAGGCGGAACTGAGACCTCGGTGAGGATCGCGTATCATGATAATTTCCGCGCCTATTCTGGGGCAACAACAAGTGTTGCATGCCGGTGGGAGGTAAAAATAAATGGTAACTCTTGCGCGAGTGGAGCAATTTATCAAGACGTTTATACGTACCTGCAGAATGGCAATCATCATCGTCCCGGCGAAATCGTGGGCTATTGCGATAGCCTCGCGGCGGGCACCTATACCCTCCAGGTATATACAAGCGCGACTCCTGGTACCACTGCTGGGGATTGCTATACCGGCTGGAATACCAGTCATTGGGTGATCGAGGCGGAAGAAATCTACTAAGATATGGGGTCGGGCACTTTCAGAAACATGCTGAAAATACCGGCTGCTAGGACGACATACCTAGCTTTCGAACTAAGTTCAGCAAAAGTTGTCGTCTGGTGCGATCACTGTCAACGCCTTCATCGGACGTGGTGCAACTCGTCAACATCCACCAAGGCGAAGATGTTTACGCCGAGATTCCCTCGACTTTCATGCCGCACCCTTTTTCAAGCGCTTGCGTGCCACATGTAGATCCCAAGCAGCCTGCAAGTTGACCCACATCTCAGCGCTCGTACCGAGAGCACGCTCCAGCTGAATTGCGAATTCTGGCGTGATACCACGCTTACCGTTGATAATCTGATTTACCTTCGCGTGTGTGCAGCCAAGCATTTTCGCAAGATCAGTCTGATTAATGTCTCGCTCTGCGAGATAAATACCGGCTAATATTTCACCAGGATGACTGGGATTTGGATTTGCTTTAATTGCCATGTAGTGACTTTCCTAATGATAATTTTCGATTTTGACGTCGAGAAATTTTCCAGATTTAACCTTGAACACAATACGCCACGGATGAGTTTTACCAAGAATATCAGTCGCTATCTCCCCTTTGCGGCCGCCCTTTAGTGGATGAGGGCGCAGCATTGGTGGTTGGCCCATGGCAGCTGTACGCAATTGGGCCCGCAGCTCATCAGGCAGCTTTAGGGCGCGACCCAAGTAGACGAAACCCACAGATTTAGCCGACAAGCCGCTTTGTCTTGTCCTAGCGCTGTCGTCTAAGTTAAGCCAGTAAGGCGACGCAAGGAGGACATTGATGCTGGTGATCACCCTAGGCGACCCATTTGGGGTCACTATTGAGCTACTCGCGGGTCTCTTATTACGCTCTGAGCACACCAAACGCTGGCCGGTGGTGTTAGTTGGTAGTGCGTGGCAGTGGCGTGATCAAACGCAGCGTCTTGGCTTGCCGGCATTGTCATGTCAGCTGATTTCTAGCGCCGACGAGGTCAGTGGGCCGGGGCTTTATTTTGTCGATGTTGGCAGTGCGGCCGATGCTGGTCCGGCGGAAAGTCTAAGCTCCGCTGCGCGCGGAGGAGTTAGCGTGCGAGCTCTTAACTGGCTGCGTGAAGTCAGTCATGTACCGCGTCTAGCTGTCGTCACGGGACCAATTGATAAACACGCGGCGGCTACCGCCGGATTTCGTTACCCAGGCCAAACGGAATTCTGTGCCGATCTTTGGGAGCATCCCGCAATCATGATCTTGGCCGGTCCCCGCTTACGAGTCGGATTAGTGACTAATCATCTAGCTCTGCGTGACGTGTCGGCCGCTATAACTAAGGACTTAGTTGTGGCCAAAACGCTGCTGTTGATTCAAAGCCTGCGCCAAATACTCGGCATTAAGCGGCCCCATATCGGTGTTTGTGGGTTAAATCCGCATGCCGGAGATCAGGGGCTTTTTGGTGATGAGGAAGTGCGAGTGATCGCGCCGGCACTGGCAGAAGTGCGCCGCACGGTGGGAGACAGTGCCGTGATCTCAGGGCCGCTGCCCGCAGATACTGCCTTCTACCGCGGCTATAACGGCGATTTTACAGCAGTATTAGCGATGTACCACGACCAGGGCCTTGGCCCACTGAAAACGGTGCATTTTGACAATGCAGTGAATATTTCTGGCGGCCTGCCGCATTTCCGCGCATCACCAGACCATGGTCCGGCCGCTGATCTTTACTTGCAGCATCGGGCTTCATCGGCCAGCATGGACCAAGCGCTGACTTTGGCAGCGGCCTACTTAGAGCAATGCGGGAGCCCGAATACATGACCCCAGCGGCAGCCACAATCGAGGTTCGTGGAGCAAACGAGCACAACCTCAAGAATCTCGACATCTCTATCGACCGCGGCACTATGACCGTAGTGACTGGGGTCAGTGGCTCCGGTAAGAGTTCGCTCGCATTTGACACGATTTTGGCTGAGTCTCAGCGCCGCTTCTTCTACACGCTGTCGCATTATTCGCGCCAATTTCTCGATCTTTCATCGCGCCCAGCTGTGCGCTCCATCAGTGGACTCTCGCCCGCGATCAGCATCGCGCAAAATGAGACGCCGCCATCACGACGAGCAACAGTCGGAACGATTACGGACCTGAGTGAGCTGCTAGCGGTGATTTTCGCGCGCTTCGGCACGCAACTTTGCCCCGAGCATAATCTAGCTACGGCAGCGATGACGGCCGATGCCATGTGTGAGCATATTTTGGCCGCACATGCGGGTCAAACCGTTGCCATCTGTGCACCGGTTGTTACGGCGAAAAAAGGGGTGTTTAAGGCGCAGCTGACCAGCTTTGCGGAACGCGGCTTTGCTAAAGCCAGCATCGATGGCCAAGTGCTCAGCTTAACTCCCGTGCCAAGTCTGGCTAAAGACGTCAAGCACACCATCAAGGTCATTGTTGATTATGTGAAGGTCAAGCCTGAAGCCCAGGCGCGACTAAAGCGCAGCATTGAAACGGCCTTGGCCGAAGGCCAGGGATTTGTCGACGTCTCCGTTAGCGATGCCCGTGGCGAACTACATGCTGATAAATCCCAGACTTTCGCCGCGGCTGGTGGTTGTCCCGTTTGTGGTTTTAGCTGGCCGCGACTGGATTCGCGGCATTTTTCCGCAAATTCGCTGGGCCAATGTAAAAGCTGTAGAGGTTTGGGCTACGATGCATCACGACTCGGCGATGCTAGTGAAGCCGATCAAGAGGAAGATTCCAGCGGTGATTTAACCCTGCGCGCAAGAATTGGCCTCGATGATGCCTGTGCTGACTGCTTTGGCACGGGACTGACGTCGAGTCTGTCAGCAATTAGAGTGAGCGACCAAACAATTCACGGTTTACAGACGATGCCGTTGGTAAATCTAGCCGCTTGGCTCGATGGACTAGTCGCTAATAAAAGCTCTAATCCGGCATTGCTGCGTGTCGCCACCGAGGCATTGACGGCTGTTCGCCGCGCCGTTGATATCGGGCTAGGTTATCTGATGTTGTCGCGGCGGTTGCGCAGCTTATCGGGCGGTGAATCGCAAAGGTTAAAGTTGGCTGGAATTCTAGTCGAGGATCTGCGCGGGGTCCTTTATGTGCTGGATGAACCTAGTCAAGGCCTCCATCCCCGCGAGCTGGATCAATTAGTTGCTGCACTGCGCCGTTTGACTGCCAACGGTAATACCGTTTTGATCGTAGATCATGACGAACAACTGATGCGTGCCGCTGATTGGATTGTCGATTTAGGGCCCGGCGGTGGTATGCGTGGTGGCCGTCTCATGGCTAAATTTAAGCCGGAAGAGGCACCGCGATTTACCCGCGAGTCGCTGACTGCGCGCCATTTAGCTGAGCCTGCCAAGGATCAGCACAAAGCGGAAGCGGCCATAAGCAGCACAGGTCCAGCTATCGTGATAGAGGGAGCGCATCGTCACAATCTCCAGGTCAGTAGTGTGCGTTTTCCTACCGGTGCGCTCAGTGTCGTCACGGGAGTTTCAGGTGCCGGAAAGAGCAGCCTGGTATTGCAAACTTTCTATCCTAATTTGCTGGCCGCTGCGGCCGCTAACATAGGTAAGGGCCAGTCGGTTAAGCAGTGGTTGCACTGCAAGCGCCTCACAGGAACTGAGACCACTACGGCAGTGCACTTAGTTGACCGGCGGCCGATCGCAAAAAGCGGCGTCAGTATGCCCGTGACGTATCTGGATGTCCTTGGCGAGTTGCGTGATCTTTACGCCGCGCAAAGTGATGCGCAGGTTATGGGCTTAACGGCGCGTTCCTTCTCCCTGTCGGTCGAGGGTGGCCGTTGTCCCGAGTGCAAGGGTAGGGGAGAGCTTAGCTTAACGATGCGCTTTTTGGCTGACGCGCGGGTGCGCTGTACCGTCTGCAAGGGCCAGCGCTTTCAGTCCAGCGTATTGGGTGTGCGCTACCTTGGACTATCGCTTGGTGAGGTACTTGAACTCACCCTTGATGAGGCCCTTGAGCACTTCAAAACTCATCGTAAAATAGTCCAAAGATTGACGCCGGCCGTGGAGCTAGGTCTTGGATATCTAAAAATGGGACAGCCGAGCGCCAGCCTCTCGGGCGGCGAAGCGCAACGACTGAAGTTAGTGCCTTATCTGGCGCGTCGGATCGATGCCGGCACCGTCTTGATTCTAGATGAACCGACCACGGGCCTGCATTTTACCGATGTGGAGCGTTTGCTGGTGATTCTGCGCCGCTTAGTCACCGGAGGTGCCACGGTGGTGACCGTTGAGCACAATGAGGCGGTGATCCAGGCTGCGGATTGGCTGATCGAGCTGGGGCCAGGGTCTGCTGCTGCTGGTGGTAAACTAGTGCGGCAAGGAATACCTGGCTAAGTTGATGAGCTGTAAATTTCGCGGTCACTATGACTAATTTTTTTACAGATGGATAAACATCTGGCGCCTTAGTCGCTACTGTCCCGTACCCCTAACTATCAAATATGACTCAATTTACGTTAGCGCTGGGGTTTGGCCCCATTGTTGCTTTATATCCGAGTGATCCACTGCTGAAACAGTAGTGGTCTAGTGCGGTATTGCCCTCGTCTACGTTGCCCTCTTGCTGCCTTCTGTTGCCCCTCCTCCTGTTGTTGCTGCTGTGGAGTTGAATGTGTCCTCTTTTTCCCCCCTGTTATCTGCATGGTCTCGTAATTTTATCACCCATTACCGCGTCGTCTTCGCCACAGGCGCCATCGTTGCTGTGATGCTGCATGCGCACCATGAGTTCGGAGCGAAGCGCGCCTTTGAACACGCTGCTGCGCAAGTGGATGCCACAGCTCCTGCCGGCCCGCCCCCGGTGACCCAGGAAAGTATCGATTTAGCCATGCGTATTTACGGTATCGAGATACCGAATAGCGCTGATGCGCCTATGCTTGACATGGGTATGCAAGACCGCGGTTTAACCACCAGATCACCATTTATGGACAAAGCTAAAGTGACTATTGGTCCAGCAGCATTCAGTAGCTGGGCGCTACTTGGCTCGACCATCGCGCACGAGGTCGAAGTTCACTGCCAGCAGAATTTTTTAGCTATCTATTTAATGGATTTAGTCGGCTTGGACGGAACAGGCACGGCTGAACGTCAAGCTTATGTGCATGAGCTAGCCAATGCGCACCGTTTCGGTACGGCACATGAAGACACTCGCATGATTGCAGACACCGTATCGTTTTATTATCCGGAAGAGCAAGGCGGTCGTGCTAGTGGCGCGCTCTCTATACCGGTGAAAGCATGGCTAGCGCGTGCTCTGATAAGCGGTAATTCTAGTGTTATTGCCCAGTAATTTTATGTGACATGGAAACAAACTAATATCGACATTAGTTCGCCCCAGATTTGATAAGTTCACTTTGCTGAGCTTGCTCTAGGGCGATTTTTGCTTTTAATTCTTCGATTTTTTTGTTTACTTCTACTTGCGCAGTAGCGATTTCTTTAGTTATTTTTTCGACCTGTGCCGCAGTCTGAGCGTTAGATACTCCCGAAGATACTGCTGCCCCACCAGCGCCCACAGCGCCTGCTAGAGGAATAATTGCAGCTGCACCTAACCCGCCAGTCATAACGATCGCAGTGATGCCCAGTGCGGCGAGACCAGCGGCAGCAAGGCCTTGGCCCCAGACAGCGCCGCTGTCGGCGGTGATTTTTTTAGTTTTTACGTCGGCAAGTTTGACCTCTAGTTCGATCTTTGTTTTTTCCGCTAAAGAAAGCATCGCGTAGTCACGATTGATTTGCTGATTTAAATCATCCATCTTCTTGGCGCGCGATAGAGCATCTGAATTTGAGCCTGCGGAAGCGACCCTCAGAGCCTGATCCTGGTCTTCTTCTCCGTCAGTATCGGACGACACTGAGCTAAATTGCGTTTTCGATGCTGATGGGGTCTTAGGTGCCTGAACGGATTCGTTGCTGCTACAAGCGGTCACACTAAAACTCAACGCTGTGGTTAAGGCAAAGATTTTTGTTTTTGCTTGGTAGCGCATGATATCTCCCCTCTAAGTCGTCGATCGTCATCATCTTTCGCGAGAGCAAGTTTTATTCCGTACCTAGAGCGTTCATCTCGTTGATTTGCGCTGTTTTTTGGGCGATCTGAGTTTGGAGGTTCTTGCCGTATGAGAGGCAGTCGCCCATGTTGTTGGCGACCACGCTGCTGATTGAAGCAACACCGGCCTTGATTTCAGCCTTATTGATGTCACCACTTAAACCCTCTCCTAACGATTTGAAGGCTTCTGTTCCGGCCGAACCGATAGCGCTGCCGATAGCTGAACTATTACTGCCGTTTAAGCCTGCCACTAGTCCGCCGCCGGCGAGGATCCCACCCGCCGATGCAGCTCCACCCGCAAGGGTTTTAATGCTAGGGTCCATAATGTTTCTGGTCTGCAAATTATTTATTTCTCTTTGAAATCCGAAGCAGGTTCTTTTTACGTTCTCTAAACGACCATATAGGATGGCTACTTCATTATTTAACTGACCCACGAGCTGCCCACGAGTCTCGCCTGCTTTCTTTTCTTCATCGCTACCAAAAAAGGCTCCGAGTGGATCGTTGGCACTTAGCTTTTGATTGCCAGTCGAACCGCTAGTGCTAGCATTTGTCTCTGTCTTCGCCGTGACGGGCGCTGGTGCGCTACTCGTGTCGCTGCAGGCCGAAAGCCCGAGGAAACTGACAGTTAGTGGAATCAAGGCCAGGCGTATCATCACAGACCTCCAAGGCTTATCGCTGATTATGGAATGTTGTGTGTGCTGATCCATAAGTTGCTCTTCACTGAAGCAAGATGACTTGCTGCTAAAGCTATTACCGGGTGCCTAGTACGATTAGCTGATTAATTTCTGCATTTTTTTGGTCGATCTGAGCTTGTAGATTCTGCACTTCTGCAGCGTATTGAGCGATCTGCTCTTCGATACTGCCGGTGATTTTTTTAATGGTCTTTCCGTTTTCGTCTTTAGTGATGCCTACCGAAACAGCTTGACCTAAAGCGTTGAAGCCACTTGTGAGAGGGGAAGTGAGGCTGCCACCAATGCCACTAGATGAGCTGGAGCCAGTCGAGCCGGAAGATCCGGAGCCAGATGAACCCGCAGAGCCTAGACCGAATGCCCCAACTGCGCCGGCCGTGATGAAGCTGCCACCTGCTGTTAGCAAGCTACCCTGGACCGTCGGTGAATTTGCGCTGGGTAAGCCCTTAGTTAGGACAGATCCAGTAATCTGTGATTTGAGTTGGTTCATGTTTGACATCGCGGTGTTTAAATCGTTCTCGAGCATGCCGACTTCTTGCATTAGCTGCGATTTCTTCGCTGAACGAATTGAGGCTGCACTATTACCTGTGCCCATCGTACCGAATACGTCACCGAAAGGATCATTGCCGCTCTTAGCGTCGCTCAGCCCGGTTGATGAGTTAGTTTCTTTGGATTTGACAGTGGGAGACGCCGGTGGCGCCTCGCTGGTGCTACAAGCAAACAAAGTAGTTAGGCATAAAATCGTAGCGGCTTTCACGACAGACATATGCTTCCTCCAAGAATCAAACCCTAAGAGATTCGGACTGTGATGTTGTGTACTGACAGGCGTATCGGCATTTCGAGGGGAAAGCTTTAGGCGAATTTGCAATAAATTCGTTTAAGTCAGTAATATTAGTCGGTAACGGAGGGATTTGGCCATGGCCAGGTTGAGCTGCACAAATTACAGCCCGATTAGCCGGGCATGTAGCTGCGAGCAGTGCTTACATAATTCGCCGCAGACTCATGCAAGCCTTCGACTTCTTTATCAGTAAGGGTGCGGACTGCCCGTGCCGGCGAGCCCATAATCAGGGAACGTGGGGGAAATGTCTTACCCGAAGTGACCAGGGCGCCTGCGCCTACGAGCGATTCGCGGCCAATGACGGCGGCATCCAATATGATGGCCCCCATGCCGATTAGGCAAAAATCCTCGACAGTACAGGCATGTAGCAAGGCATTGTGACCAACAGTGACATCGTTGCCAATGATGCAGGGGTAGCGGCCACTGGTGACATGTACCGTAGAATTATCTTGGATATTTGTTCGGGCACCGATTCTGATGTAATGCACATCGGCGCGAACTACGGTATTGAACCAAATACTGCTGTCTTCGCCGATGACTAAATCGCCGATGAGTCTGGCACCGCTGGCAACGAAAACATTAGCGCCTAAGTCTGGCGTTTTGTCGCCGTAGGGTATGACTGTCGATTGCGGCATTTGCATAGGGCTCTCCATCGTGACAACTCAAGTACTTGATGAACCGAAGGCAAGCATGTTGGATCCACAAACTCGCCTAGCCGATCTGCCAATTCACTACTTAGATATGGTCCTCGACGAGATCTTTAATGTACCTCCGCCGTGGTTGCAGCCAGAGGCAAAGCGCCCAGAGACCATTGCAGACGTTGCTGCCATGATAGGGCAAGACCAGGGTACCGTCACCGCCAAGTTTAGGAGCATCATTGGGATGAGTGTAGGAATTGAGATCGCGCCTAAAAATCTTCAGGATCTGTTAGCGGCTAGCGCATCAGGAGATCCTACTCGCCCAGTTCTCGTCGATGTCCGCGAGCGGTGGGAGTACGATATTTGTCACCTCGCTGACAGTATCTTGCTGACTGAGGCTAACTATCCCGCGCTCCTGCCGCAACTGCGGCTGGCTAAGAAAGTAGTCACCATATGTCACCACGGGGTGCGTTCTTTAAGTGCGGCGCTGTTCCTCCGCCAACAAGGAGTTGAGACAGCGACGAGTCTCGCCGGTGGCGTCGACCTCTGGGCGGTCGAAGTTGACACGGCGATGGCGCGTTACTGAGAGCTGGTAGCCTAGTCGTCATCCTCGTCAGCATCTACTGCTGCCTCTGCAGCATGCACAACTTGTCCGATGTGAGCGAGGATATCTTGCGCTAGAACTGCGTGTTCGCCACGCTTATCGGCAGCTAGCCTTGCTGCCCAAGCAATCACAGTCTGCGCCCTGAGAACGGATAGTGTTGCACTTACGCCAATCGCGCCATGTGCGGCGGCTGCACCTGCGAGTAAATCTCCAGATCCTGCGCGCGCGAGTGCTACGCCACCTTCAGTTAAGACAAAGGCCGGCAGTTTTTGGTCGCCGGTGACCACGATCGGTGTTGCGTGCTTATAAAGCATTGTCACTCCGATGCTTTCAGCGATCACCCGCGTATCTTTCAGTGCTGCATTGGTGAGAGGTGCTGGCGGCGGCGTTTTATTAAGCTGCTGCCATTCTCCTGGATGCGGAGTGAGTAACCAGCTCCGGCTATCGAGGTCGGCACCAGTGAGTAGAGGCAAGGCTCCATGTACGGCTCCGGCATCAAGGACCACCAGATTGTCGCCGGCACTGGTGAAGGCAGCCAACTCCGCGACTACGGCCGCAGTTAGCGGGCTAGTCATGCATCCTGGACCTATCACCACGGCGCGGACGCGACGTTCAGTCAGAAACTTTGCTAAAGCAAGTGAGTTTAGCTCTTCGCCAATAAATAAGTTTTCAAAGACTAACTCTCGCGGCACATCGCCGCGAAGGCTGGCCAGCGCTGACTCAGGCATTGCGACAGTGACCCATCCAGCACCGCAGCGCAAAGCACTCATCGCAGCAAGTAGAGGGGCGCCAGTTTTGCCTGGGCTACCGCCGATGACCAAGACATGGCCACGGTCGTATTTATGCGCGCTACGCTTTAGATCTGCCCACGGATTCCGCAGGATAAGTTCGCGCCCGTCGGGGACTATAAAAGGTGGCGGTTCTTTTGCCGCGACGCTGCTGACGGCAGCAGAGGGGAAGCCGATGTCTATGACCATCACTTCGCCGCAGGCGTCGCGCGCGGGTGCGATCACATGCGCGATTTTTTTGCCGCCAAAAGTGACCGTTAAGTCTGCTCTGAGCGGAATCTGCTGCATCGCTCCGTTGTTGGCATCCAGGCCACTCGGAATATCGACCGCTATGGTGGTACGGTTGCCCAGTGTCGCCGCCTCGGCCAGAGCGGCAAAGATCAGACCTTTGGGATCCAGAGAGCGGCTGATGCCGAGACCCAAGACACCATCGACGATGATCGGCTCGGCCCTTTTAAAGCGTCCTAAGGCCCCGCGCCGATAATTTTCCACCGCGTAACCTGCAGCTCTGAGGCACTTTAACTGGGCATCTGCGAGTGGGCTTAGCTTAGCGTCAGTGGTCTCGCTCACCAAATATGTGTGAACTTCGCAGCCAGCTTCCGCCAGCCAGCGCGCTGCAACTAGGGCGTCACCGCCGTTATTGCCAGGACCGGCAAGGACGATGATCGGTGTCCCATCGGCTGCATCGACATCAAGGTCGAGTATTGCGTCGGCGACGCCGCGCCCGGCCATCTCCATCAAGACGCGACTTGGAATGCCGATACTTTCCGTGCTGCTGTGATCAACAGCGCGAGCAAAGTCAGCATCCCACACATAATCCCCGACGATATCTAGTTCGCGCTGATTCACCTGTTGACTCATCCGATGATTTGCCCGCCAGCTTTCTCGATAATTTTGATGATTTTTTCCGTCACTTCGCCTTTGAAGGCGCGGTGTGTCAGCGCAATCTTCTCGCTGGATAACGTGTACTCTAGGCCTGCAGCGCCACTTTTTTCGCTGAAGCTGAGTACCGAAGTGCCTAGCTGCTTGATGGTCACGGTGAGGCTGCCGGGGCTAACGCTAAAATCAAGCATATCTGCCAGTTTGCGTTGTCCAAGTGCGTCTTTAATACTGCCTAACACTTTCTGCCTGTCGGTCTCAGCGAAGGAAATCCGCATGTGTTCAGTCCTCACCAGATGCGCCGATGCGCGTTGCCCGCGTTAAATGTTCGAACAATCTTTTAATAATCAGGTCGCTGCTCATAAGCAAGGTGTTATCTGTTTGCCATAGGACGGTAGCAAACGTGTCCGCTCTAGGGATAAAACGCATATGCCCATGCGATTGACGCTCGAAGCTTTGAACAGTGACCAGCTCCGCTTCCAAGACTTGATTACGCAATACCACCGTCATCTGATGGCGTTCCAGAAGGAGCATGAATCCTCCTCCCGTCGCTTGCTCAGACGGAGCCACTGGTAACACACGCACATTGAGGCGAGCTCCACTGATTTCTGTCAGAGCCTCAGCGTAATCCTCCGCCAACAGTTTTAGATCCTCAACTGTTTCGTCTATACGACGAATGATCGCCGTTTTTACAGCCTGTGCGTCAGCGGGTTCCCAGCCTCCCTCGATCAGACGAGCCGTAGCAAGGTGTTTGAGCCATTCCCGATCGAGCATCGTGTCGCCTCCCCGCTGTTGCGATTAAAAGAGAAGATTGACGGCCGCCCAGAGATTCATTTCTTGAGTGTAAGTTGGTACCGACTGCTCAAACGCTGGCTTAGTCGCCTCGTCACGCACTTCCCACGACGTGGAACTCACAAGGGCCGAGACACCAAGAGACAGAAAGGGGAGCGGTGAGCCTTCCAGCGAGGCCTTACCGGTCACATTTTGGCCGTCCGCACTGAGCTGGGCGTAATTTGGTACGTTGTGAAACAAATAATTATTCTGCAGCTGATATTTAGCGCCGGCACGAATTTTAAGGTTTAACGGCAGGAGCTGAGTCGCATTTAAATTTAGGCTGCTGATATTGTCTGGTCCGTCGAGAAACTCACCTTCGTTGAAGTAATTCAGTAATTGGTGCTCGAATTCTGTAACGAGCGTTAGTTTGGTCGCAACTTCCGAGCTTAGGCCGATGGTTCCGCCGCCGCCCTGCATAATTTGCTGGTCATTGACTTCAAAGAGATCGCGGTAAACGCCACTTAAGTAAACAGTACCAAATCCGTAGCGCCCACGCAGATCGGCAAAGCCCCGGTGATAGCCGAAGCTCTTTGATTTATCGAAGTCGCCGAACGCCATGTTGATTTCGCCACCGATGTCGAACCATAAATTGCTGCCCAGCGGCAATTCTAGCCAAGGTTCTGCGCCTGCCTTGCCGTAAATCTCCGCTTTGGTTCCTAAGCGTGTACTGAGCTGGCGCGCCAGCATTTGGTCGCTGACGTCCGCCCAAACTGTCTGTTCGGTACCGGTTTGATCGCGGTGTTCGATGCCTAGATTGAGCTGTAAGCCGACAGCACCTTGGCGCTCTTTGGTCTGGCCTTGACCCTGCGTTTGACCTTGGCGAAACGGTAGGGTTACCTGCGGCCCACTTAATACATTAAAGGTGGCAATTTTGGCGTTGAACGTGTTGCGATCGTCGCCGCCGCGGCTGCTGGATTGTTGTTCGACCAAGTACTGCAAATTGGCGTTCTTTTGCACCGATTTGAAGCCTTGATAGTTGTTCACACTCACGAGGTCCGCGAGTGGTGTAGGCTCTGCTTCAGTTTTGACGCGTTTCTTGGGTGTCGCGATAGCGATTGTTTCTCGCTCCAACTCGCGCTCTTTTGCCAGTTCATGCTGCTGATGTAGTAGGCGAAGAGCTTGCACGTGTTTGAGATAAAGTGCGCGGCTCTTGGCCAGCTTATCGGGAAGTACGAGGGCTTTTTCAAGCATGTCTTCGGCAACGTCAAAGCGTCTGAGTTTGATCGCTGATATGCCGCCGTAGTAATTGGCAAGATCTGATAGTGAGTGGCCCGAAGGTACACGTTGAAAGCCACGCAATGCGAGGTCGTAGTTCTTTAGGCTGAAAAAGGCCCAGCCGTATTCGTAGCTGGTTTCAGGGTCTAATTCGGCTAGTGCTACGCGCCCGAAGTAAGCCGCTGCTTCATTGTAGCGATCGAGTCGATAATAGATCTTAGCTGCCTGAACTAGGGCTGCGGTGTGATCTGGGTACCGCTGTATGATCGCATTGTAGCCGAATAGGGCATCGTTGTAGCGACCAAGCTCGTAAAAACGATTCGCTGTGTCGAGAGTCCCGCGTAAATTGAATGCTGGTGCAGGAGCTGGCTTGCGACGAGGTTTTGCCT
Organism: uncultured Pseudomonadota bacterium; assembly: GCA_903915625.1. Lineage (GTDB taxonomy): Bacteria > Bdellovibrionota_B > Oligoflexia > Oligoflexales > CAIYRB01 > CAIYRB01. Next base: position 13,741 of record CAIWTN010000059.1, read on the forward strand.
GTGCGAGCACAGTTTCAGCGGCTGCCGGTTTTGCCGGCTGGACCATCAAGGACATAAGCGCCATCAGAGTCAGTAGTAACGGGCGCAGTGAGCGGTGGCGGCGGTGCTTCATCAGCAGTGGTCATCCTTTGCAAACGGTGGTGACTTTAATGCCGGTAGCTGAGTCAGGGCGACTTGGCATACGGCTTTTTTTATCGCGTCGGTGGTACCTACGGAGGTAGAGCTTGGCGCATTTGTCATCAAATAAGCAGAGCTGACCTCTGTGAGTGCTTGTGTCAGTGGTTCTAGAACAGTGAAGTCTTCAGAGTCTCCATCGGCATCTGGGCGCAACTTTGCGAGGCCCTGGGTCAGGGCGTCCATGAACTTTAGAGTTAAGTCATAGCGCTGATTTGTCTCTTCGGTACTGCGCGGCGTTAGTGCAGGGTCTGCTACCAAAAGTTCGCCGAACACTAAATCTACAGCATGCGCAATCACCGCGCCGGCGGCGTGAATGTCGCCGAAATCCACTGAGTCTACTGAGCCTCTCGCGCCTGCAGTCGAACTTTGACGCCCTAAAAGCGCAAGCGCGCGCTCCGTTGTTAAGATTTTTTGGCTGCCGCTGCGAAATGTAGCGTTCAGAACATTGCGGTCGCGGCCAATATAGGGCAGGCCGGTGATGGAACTGCCATCCGCACCACTCGAATAAAAACCTAGTAGGTCGGCGAAAGCCTCGGCCATCGCGCCCGCCGCTCTTGCTCGCTCACTGGAGTTGTTGCCAAAGGTTGATTCGGACAGAGCATCGCTAAAACCGTGGGCGACCGGGTTCCATGTAAGCCCGACACTAGTGAGAACCTGGCCGTGCCTAGTGTAGTCGATGTGGTGTCCGTACTCATGCCCGAGCACAAATGCCGATTCCCAGAAAAAGCCAGGCATTGCCTGAGCTTCATTTTTTCTCGCGGGAAATACGGTGATCATTTGCGCGTCAGGAAAATAAGCCAGGTTATCAGTCACGTAGCTACGCACCGTGCCACTTTTGGCACCGGTTGCGTCTTTGATCGGGAAATTTGCCGTGTCCGTGATGAATTCTGCCAAGATAGACAAGCGCACAGGCGCTGGTGCTGTAGCGGATGTCGCCGCAACAACACTGAGGTAACGCTCGCGTGCCTTTTGGATGTGATAAAGACTGGTTAGTGCCACTGCCTCGTAAGATAGACGTGGATAGGCAAAACGGTCTTTGCAGATGCGCAGGGCCCCACCTGAGCCCGATTCCTGCCAATACTTTTCACGGCCGCTTGCGTCAGCGCAAGCGCGAGACGCGCCGAGGCTATAATCGCAAGAACGCGAATACTGGTCGGCATAGGTGGTGCCGCTGATCGCTTGGTCACGGAGCGACTGCTCGCTGTTGGTATCGGCCAAAGTAGCCGCGATGGCGACGGTCTTTGGGCCCAGCCAAGCCCGGATTTCGCTGCCAGTAACCTGCTGTAGCCCTGGTCCTTTTTGACATTCAGCATCGGCTAAGGTGTAGCTGGCCGGTGGCGATAGCGAGAGTATCGGCTGCATCACCGGTGTTGGCATCGTTGTGTCGATCTGGCGCTGGCCTTGACCACAGGCTGCGGACAAGGCGATTACGCCTAGCCAACCGAGTTTAGTGCAGTCAGAACCTCGTCGCGGTGCCATTCATTCGCTCCAGATATTTACTTGAATCCCCGGTCGTTTGCGGTTACTGTCGTGGCTCCGAGGGCTTAAGCATAGCATGGCGGCATGCTACATGCTTCCAGCTTTAACGCCAACCATAAGCTTCCACCGCAGCATCGAGGCACTGATCTATGGCTAGGGTATCTATTGAAGACTGTTTGGACGTACTAGAAAACCGCTTTGCCTTGGTTACCGTCGCGGCAACCCGCACGCGTCAGTTGATGGCCGGTGACGAGCCGTTGATCAAATCAAAAAATAAACTCGCCGTCACCGCTCTGCGTGAAATCGCGGAAGGCCTGATTACGGCTCATATTCCAGAAGAGTTGGGTGAAGTCACCCGGGCCAAGTTGAAGCCGGAAGCCAAGAAAATCGGCTCAGCAGCTAATACTTGAGCTAAATTGCTGTCCTTGAACCAGAGCCTGGTCGCTTTCGCAAGTGACCAACCTAACGTGCTAGGTTTTACTTGGCTGCGATGTTGCAGCGACCCAGTACGTAGGTGCTCAGGCACAGGTCTACCACTTCATCCCTGCGAATCAGGCTGCTATCAAACCAAGGTTGCATCCTGAGTTGATCATACACAGCATTGCCATAAATCTGATCTAGTGCCTCCGCCAGTATCTCGCGGAAGTGGACATAGTCCCAGGATGGCAAATCCAGCCCCTGTTGACCAGATTGGTAGTCTTCGGCCAATTGGACGAAGTCGCAATCCACGTTTAACCTCAGGAACCCCTCGACGATCCGGTCGATGCGCGCACCGTGCTTGGCCAGGAATACCTTTCGGGCTTTTCTCTTGTAGTTTGATAAATTTGTGACGGTACCCATAGACGCCTCTTACTAAATCAGCGGGCTGCAGTCCTTTGTGCAACCTCCCCACTATATTCACCCTTTCGGCACTACTTGATAAAACTTGAGGGTTTTTTCGCTGTGAGCTGTGTGACAGGGCTATTTTTGCCGGGTGAGTGGTGAAATTTATTCCTAATATCAATGGGTTGTATCAATCCCCCGCAATTGCTAGAATTATCGTATCCCGCCAGTCTTCCGTTGCGTCAGCCCTTGAGGTCACCATGTCCATCCGTATCGGAGATGCCGTCTTTCTGCGGTCCGGCCTACCGGCTGCGGTGAAGGATCGTGACCCGGCGACCGGTCAGTTGGTGCTACAGAGTGAGCCCAAGGTGGTTCGTGAGCAGATGCGGCACGGCTACATCAACGGCATGAGTCAGGAGACGCGCAGTAGTCTTTACGACATTTTAGATCGGATCAAAGAGAAGACCGAGGACCCGCGTGAGCGGGTGACCGAGATGCAACTAAAACTGAATGAGCTTGACCAAGATCCGCACAATCGTGATCTATCGCGCTACCTGCGCGCCGAAATGCTGCACCTTATGAACACCTTCAACATCAAGCCTCGCGAATTTAAGCTCGAAGAATTTAACGTTCGTTAACCAAGGAGAGGTCCATCATGGCACACATTGGCGATCTAGTTCCTAAGTCCGGGATCTACACGGAGCCCGGCGTGGTCATGGAGAAGAAGGATGATGGTAACGTTGTCGTCAGCACGGAGCCGCTGGCCGTCAATAAGTATCATCGCTACACTAACACCACTGGCCTAAGTGAGCCTGAGAAGCTGCAGTTCAATGAGATCCTCGATCAAATCTATCAAAAAGACAACGATACGGATCGGATCAACGATATCCAGACCGAGATCGACCGACTGAAGACTGATCCAACCAGTCATAATATCGTTCAGTACCTGCGCAACCAGCAGTCTTATTTAGTGCGTCAGGCGCGCAAGTTGCCGCCAACGTATCAAGCAGACGAATCGAGTATCATCAAATCTACGTAATCTTTTGGTTGCGGCTTTTTTGCCGGAATTAAGATTAGGCCGCTTGTGGCGTGCGCTCTAAGGCACTCTGGAGTCGCGCCAGAAGCCTTTGCGCCTTTTTATACATTGGATCCTTGATCAGAGCGATGCGCAAGAATTCACAGGCCATCTGCGCTTGCCCCCAGCGAGCGTAGCAAAGACCTATGTTATAAAAGAGCAGAGCACTCTTATCCTGCTGTGGCAGTACATACTGTGCTTTTGTGTAATGCTCTAAAGCTTCTTTATACTTGCGTTGGTTCACAAGCTCGACGCCGTGTTGGTTTAAGTTACTCGCAGTACGATGCACTAATTGTGAGCGTGAGAGCAGGCTGCGCGCCTGCTCCAAGTCGCCAGCGTGGAAGCGCAGCTCTGCAAGCCCACTCAGAGCGCCGCTGCAGTAAGAATCACGTTCGAGAGCTGAGCGAAAGCAGAATTCCGCGTGTTCGAAATCTTGGCGCTTCATATGGATTTCTGCCATGCTCACCAGCCGTGACGTGCTTTGCCGGCATAAGGTCTGCAATTTTTGCAGCAGAGCCAATGCTTCGGCCAATTTTCCATTCCTCTTATAAAGCGCGATCAGACCATCGTAGGCTCGGTAGAATTTTGGATTCTTGTTTAGGGACTCATGCCAGCTTGCTACGGCAGCCTGTTCGTTACCCCTCGCAGCATGAAGCTTGGCTTCAATATCGTGATAGCGCGCGGTCAGTCCGCCAGCTGCTAGCTTAGCGAGGTGCTGTTCGACATATTGCAGGGTCTCTTGCGGTGCTTCGGGTGATAAGCTGTCGCAAATCCTCTGCAGTTTTCGCCACAGTTCCTCCGTTGGGTTAGGAGCTGTGGTCGCCGTTAGGTGCATGTCGAGTTCGCGTCCCGCAGCGGTGAGTTCTTGCTCTCGCTGCCTGAGTCGGATGATGCGTGTGACTCCTAATTCGGCAAATTGAACGACATCCTCTTGCGTCGGGTGAGTTGTCAAAACAATCACTCGGCTAGAGATGTCAAAATTCGGCTGAATACTCAGAATCTCTTCAACTATGGCTCCAGCACTGCGGTTGGTGCATTCCCAGTGGATAATCATATGCTTAGCGCGACGAAATCTTTCCCAACTGTGGCGCAGCGGTACGGTGGACGGTAGTCGCACATGCGGAATAGCTAGACGGCTCAACTGCCTGGTAGCGAGCTCCCAGATCCAGGATTGGTCGTCTGAGATCACGATCGTCTCATTAAATTCACCCGATTTGTCCGATTTCTGTACTAGTTCTGGAGATTTTTGTGAATTTGTCATCGCCGCCTCCCAAAAGTCTATCGTCAAGTCGGTGATGGGACTTAAAGGGAAAGAAAAGCGATTTTGTTAAGCTGCCAAGATAAGATAGAAAAATCTTGGACAGGCACGGCACAACTAAGGGGGGAGCAATGAAGGCGCAACGGCAAGTGCTTGTAATTGGAGACGGAGCCATTGGGGTGGCTATCGCTGGTCTGCTGGCACCTCTTGGGCTGGTTTCACGCTTTATCGGACGAAACGGGCCGGTTGCGGTGGACGCCCAAATAAGCGGCAACAGCGACAGCATATCCAAACTCCAAAGCGCGCCTTTCGTTAATGAAAATATCGAGGCTGATAGTGCCGGAGTTGAGCTGGTGATTGTCGCGGTAAAGGCTTTTGATTTAGCCTCAGCCCTTGTGAGTACTCGCGACCTGCCGAAGTCGATACCCGTGTGGTCTTTTGGTAACGGCGCGATCTACGGAGAGATTAAGGATGCTGCCAAGTTGCGGCCAGACTTAATCTGGCGCCTGGGCTATTGCACGTTTGGCATCAGTGTCCTTGCTGATCGTTCCTACGCATGGCGCTCCCAGAGCGGTGAATTCGCCGTTGGGGCCTGGTCTGATGCACCGAACTTAGCTGGTGAGCCTTTACCCATAGAGCTGGGCATCCTGAGAGAGTTGCCGAAATACTTTAAGTGGCATCAAAATATAGATTGGCTACATCGGCGTAAATGGCTGCTCAATACTGTAATTAATACGCTGGCGGCGGCGCGGCACCTCCCATGTAACGGCGATATATTGGCTGATTTGCCTATGCTAGCTGCTGTGTTTACTGAAGCGTGGGACCTAGGTAAAACTCTGTGGGGTGACTGGCCGATGACTAAAGATGAGGCGTATCATGTGTTGTTACGACTCGTCGATACTACAGCCAACAATGAGAATTCCATGGCGCGTGATGTTCGTCTCGGCCGCCCGACCGAGTCTGATTACTTGGCAGGACTGGCAAAAGATACGCGTCGCTTTCCTTTGTTAACTAGCTTGCATCGACAATTACAGGTGCAAGAGTAAACAACTCGCCGTCTAGCATCACTTTTGTGACAATAGACGGCGTGCTGTGCCGGGGAGGCTTAGTGGGCTACTGTGGGGAGACTTTGCGGAACTATGATTACATCGACGCGACGATTTTTCGCGCGTCCGGATGCAGTTTTGTTTGGAGCGACCGGTTGTTGATCGCCAAGTCCCTCAGCGCGTAGCGTCAAGGGTTTGCCGTCGGTACTTGTGCGCTGTGCTTGCAGGTAGTCTTTCACAGCCTCTGCACGAGCTAGTGAGAGATCTCTATTGGCTGCCGCGTTGCCAGTGGTATCGCTGTGGCCTTGGATCACGACCTCTGCTGGAGCAAACGTATCAATGACTTCAGAGACACGATTTAACATGCCAAAGCGTGACGAGTTAAGTGCGTGCTGCCCCACCGCAAACCTCAGATCAGTCAGGCGGATGATAACCTTGCCAGCTTGTTGCAGCACTTGGGCTTCGGCTGATGAAAATTGCTGTTGTGCCGCCTTCACTTTATCTTGGAAGGCCTTACTTGCAGCAAGTTGCGCTGCTGTTTGCTCGGTTTGCTTAAGTTCGGAGGTAGTTTCCTCCAATTCCGTTTGCTTTTCTTTAAGGGCAGCTCGTTCGCTAGCCAGGCGTTCGCTTTGTGCTTCACGCTGCAGCGCGATGGCTTCACCATCTTCGGCATTTAATGCCTTGGATTCACGTGTAATCCGAAGTAGCCGATCGGCACTCTTTAAAAGATCGCCCTCCTTGGATTCGAGAGCTGCTCTATCTTTCAGATTGACCGTAACGTAGCTATCAGCCTCTTTGATTTTGGCATCGAGGTCTGCAAGGGTTCGCGGGGCAAACTTTTTCGCTCCCTCGCGCAGCGCCTGTTCCCGACTATGCTTTGCTGGGCCTGTGACCGAAGTGTGTAGTGAATTTGATTCAACTGCAGCAAATTCTTTTTGCAATTCTAGCCGTTTTTTCAGTGCTGAAGCCTTATCGTGATCTTCAAGGTCTTTGCCGATGCTGCGTAATTCTTTGTCTGCATTTTCAAAGCCTTTGCGATCGAATTCCCGTGCATTGGCGGCAAGGGCAGCGCGGCGTGCGCTTAGCACCTCAGGCATTACGTCTTGGGCGGCTTTGGTCGCTTCCTCAGCCTTTTTTAGGTAGGCAAGACCACCAGCCACACTTTTAAGAACCGCTTCATTACTAGCATTTTTGCTGCGTAACCTTTTCGCTTCAGTGAGGTGCTCGCTGACCTCTTTAAAACTATCTGGCGCTAAAACGTCCGCTTGGTCTGCCAGAGCCGCCTCACGTCCGGCCTCTAACTTGCTGATTTCAGCTGAGGGATCAGCGTTGGCAGGCAGTTGCTCGATGGGGACACTTTGGCAACCTGCAGAAACCAGCATCAGCGATAAGTATCCTACAGCCTGCATCTTCCGAATCTGTTGCATAAAGTACCTCGAAGTATGTGTTTGCACTCGTCAGTGCCAGTCGCACTGCAAGCGGAATGCCAATGTCATCGATGTGTCCGAAGATTTTGGATGGTGCACTTTAAAATTATCTGGGGTAATGCATTTTTGCGGAGCCGAAAGGCATACGCATGACTGTTCCCATCCTATAAAAAAGGAACGAACACATGATCTCGGACCTCCAAAACAACAGTTCCCCGATAAAATCACTATATGCTGACGACGATTTGATTGCGGAGATCCTGCCTGCTTTCGTTCACAATTTGCCCAAATATGTCGAGCAGCTGCGTGTCGCAATTTGCACAGGAGATATCGTCGCTGCCGCTAAAGTTTGTCACGATTTGAAGGGTACTGCTGGCGGCTACGGCTACCCGCAAATTGGTAGCCTGGCGCAGACATTAGAGGATGAGGTCAAGGGCGGCTTTGATTTACCTGAGGCTAGTATTCTGTTGGAGCAGATCGCTAGGCTATGCCACCTGGCGATGCTTGGTCTAGATCACTAACAATACTGAGCCCGTGGGGATGCCCGCCTGCGGCCAGGCGCTTTAACAGCCGGTCGCGCTGTAGCACGGCGCGCGCAGTTGCTAGAATCTGATATGGCCCTTCCGACTTGTGAATAAAAGCACGCACTGACGAGGGCCATTCAGTACTCTGGTGGTCCAGGTTAAAGTCTTTACCGCTCACGAGTATGACTGGGACCTGGACGACAAACATATCGAGATATTCCGCTAACTCATCGCCTCTGATTGAATCCATATAAACATCAATGATGGCGATGTCATAGTCCTTGATGCGGGCGAATGGTCCCATTGCGTAGAGCGACTGGAAATAATTGGGGGCAAAGCCGAAATTGCGTGCAGTCGCTGAAATCAATGCGCCAAAATAGGGATCGTCATCGAAGATGACCAGTTTGTCTTGTGGCGGCTGTTGCTGAATCTTGGAATTAGCGATGTTCGTATTCATTTTTACTTCTCCTACAGTATCCGGATCAGCATCTTAAGAACTTTTGAACTCTCAAGTTTAATTCAGGTTGGCAGCCTGTGCTTTAGGGGGCCAATGTCCGTTCAACAGCTCAACAGCATTTTCTAGGATGGAGTGTGCACCTTCCTTTTTGCACTGAAAGCGTCGGATACAGCGGGGCCAAGTTTGGCGTTCAGTGGCGCTGATGTCCGAGCCGCTAATGACTACGACCGGCAGGTCATCAAAGAAGACGTCAATATATTCAGCGATCTCGGGCCCTTTAAAGGACTCAAGATAATAGTCGAGAATCACCACATCGTAATCTTGGAGCGAAGCAAATGAAGGCATGTCCGCGAGTGACGCATACGCAGTGACGGGAATGCCTTGGGCCTCGCATATGAGACGAAATAATGAGCGGAACCACTCATCATCGTCGATCAGTAGCAGGCCCTTTTTGCGATATGGGATAACGCTTGGTTGGATAAGACCCTTCTGCTCTCTTAGGTTGTTTTCTAACCAGTACATGATGCGTCTCCTGCTGTTGGTCGTCGCAAATCTTTACTTATGAACATGGGTCATTGTGGCACTCTGCAAAATCCATTCCATGTATTCAGCTTCCTCTTGAACCGCGTCAGCAAGCATGTTGGCCGGCCAGTCTGTTTCTGGGCGTTTATTATTGTAGGAAAAATCCTACACATGATGGTGATTAGTGACAGTTATGACAGATCATGTCGTCATCATACAAAAGTGCGGATGAGAGTCCCTTAAATGCATTGTGGGTGGTGCGCCATGTACGCACCACCCACATCAACGCGGATCGCCATAAAGGCTTCCACGGGTTTATCTCGCTAGGCGGTTGGTGACAGGTTTGTTCGTGAGGGGATCACTGTGCCTGCCTAGCGGTCGTTTCCTCTTAGCAATCTGTGTGCCAACTTTTTTGACTTCTCGGACTTCTGCGATTTTGAAACAGAGATGAACCCAGCTAAACCGCAATGCGTCGGCCGCAGTCCATAAGGTACGACTGTGCATCACGTAAGTCTTCAAGGTCGCTATGCGCAGTAGCTATTTCGAGTCTTCTGGCCGCCAGCGCAAGCTGTTCGAAGCCAAATGTCGCTGCTTCACCGCAAAGCCGATGGCAAAGGCGCTTTAATTCGACGAATTCGTTGGATTCAAAAGCGCTGGTGATTTGTGCGAGGATTTCCGGCAGGGCTGCTACATACTCCACTACTAACGGTCCAAGTAATTGATGGTCAGCGTAGAGAGACCGTAACTGCGCAGGGAGGGGGTCGGCTCTTTCACGTTCACTTTTGGTTGTCGGAGGATCCCCGTCCGGCATCTACCGAAAGCTCCCCTTGTCAAAGCCGTATCGGTTCATGAGTCGGTAGATGTCTGCTCTATAGCGTCCTGAGATGCGTGCAGCTTCAGAAATATTACCGCCACTTAGTTGTAGCAGATTCTCTATGTATGTCTTCTCGAAGCACTGCTTCGCTTCAGTAAGCGGCAATACAAATACGGACCTGTTTAGTCCTTCCTCTGGTGCCGGGATACCCGCTTTCAGATTTAGGTGCTGGAACACGTCGTTGATGCACAGCTCATCGTCGACAGATAGTACTACTGCGCGCTCAATTGCATTTTGCAGCTCTCGCACGTTGCCGGGCCAATCATAGGCCATCAGCCGCGCCAGCACTGCTGGGCTGGGTGGCCGCACCGTCTTGGCAAAGCGCTGGTTGAACTGCTCCAAAAAATGATTAGTCAAATGCGGAATATCTTCAATGCGGTGCCGCAGCGGTGGAATCCGGATCACTACTACCGATAAGCGGTAGTAGAGGTCTTCGCGGAATCGCTTGCTCTTTGCTTCATCTAAGATGTCGCGGTGCGTCGCCGCAATAACCCTAGTATTGATGTTGATTGGTGTACTGGAGCCAATTGGTGTTACTTGTCTTTCCTGCAGTACGCGCAGCAGTTTGGTCTGCAACGCCAGTGGCATGTCGCCGATTTCATCGAGCAGCAGTGTACCGGTGGAGCACACTTCAAAGATTCCCTTGCGATCGCATTTAGCATCGGTGAAGCTACCCTTGCGATGGCCGAATAGTTCAGATTCAAGCAACTGTTCTGGAATCGCACCGCAATTGATGGCATTAAAACGTTCCGTAGAACGCAGCGACGTTTGGTGGATAGCTCGAGCCACCACCTCTTTACCGGTACCGGATTCGCCTAGAATGAGCACAGTCGAGTCGACTTTGCGAATCTTGTCGATCATCGTCAGCATTTCTTTGATGGCGTTACTTTCGCCAACCAGTCCGAGAGCTTTGCGATGATCCGATGTCAGTTGAAAGGATTCTTTAAAAGGAGGTGCTAGATGTGCGTTAATTTCCGCAAGAATCTTCTCCGGCTCAGTGCCTTTGGCAAAAAATCCTGTAGCACCGCGTCGCATACACTCGACCGCGCGCTCGATTGAACCGTATGAAGTGAGAATGAACACTTTGGTCGAAGGCGTCATCTTGAGGATAAATGGTAGGCCATTCGACCCTTCTTCGTTGCCTAGCTGCAGGTCGAGCAGCACCGCGTCAAAGTAGTACTGTGTTAATAGCTCTTTGGTTGATTTGAGATCGCGGCTGGTATGAGTGATGAATCCTGCAGCCGTCAGGAAGGTCTCGTAAAACTGCGTCACTAACTCGTCGTCGTCGACGAGTAAAATACGACCCATGTACTTGGCTGCAGCCATTGCTTTACTCAAGCCTCTTGAGGTTGGATGCCATGCACGGCAGGAGCATAGCTCCCATTCACTGTCTTGTCGCAAAAAATTTAGGACGACCATGTCATGCAGTTCTTCTCAGTAGATATCAACAGGAAACTATAGTTTCGTAGTGATCAAGGCTTGTTATCTGGCCATCAATTCCATCTGATCGTTGACGTCCCAGCGCTGATGCATTATTTCGTCTCTCATTCACGAAGGTTGCGTTGACCACTGCCGTCTGGTGGGCTGGCGGCGCGGCGAGACTCATCAACTCAGGGGGGCGCATGCCAGCACTCAAAGACCTTCTCAGTGACATCGCAAGGGACCCCTCAGGTGCAACCCTCAAGGCCCACTGTTACGGCGGTTTGACGGCTGATCAACGGGCTGCGTTAGCGGCGCGGGACCACGCAACCTACACCGGCAAGGTGCGGGATGTGGTGACGGATGGCGATGAGCTACTGATCGTCCATTCCGATCGTCTGACTGCCTTCGACAAGCTTATTGGTATGGTCCCTTACAAAGGCACCATACTGACCGAGATTTCCGAGTTTTGGCTAAATGAAGCCAAGAAAGTGGTGCCAACGCATCTGCTCAGTCGACCACATGAGCGAGTGCTTCGTGTCGAGCGGGCCACTCCATTTAAAGTCGAGGTCGTGGTGCGTGGTTATATGGCGGGCAGTATGCAGCGCGCCTATGCCAAGGGAGAGCGCTTATTTTGCGGTGAAATCTTGCCGGACGCTCTGCAGCCTTACGGCAAACTACCGCGCAACATCATTACGCCGACGACTAAAGCTGCGGCATTTGAGCACGATGAAAATACTTCCCCCGCTGAGCTGATATCTGCGGGCGTGGTGAGCCAAGCAGAGTGGGACGAGATTAGCACTAAGGCTTTGCGGTTATTTGCCCACGGGCAGACCGTGCTCGAGCGTTCAGGATGGTTGCTAGTCGATACCAAGTACGAGTTCGGTCGCACCAAATCTGGTGACATTAAGGTCATCGATGAGATTCACACGCCTGACTCAAGTCGCTTGTGGTTGGCTAAGACCTATGCCGAGCGCTTAGCGGCAGGGGCAACTCCCGACATGTTGGACAAAGAAATTGTCCGCCGTTACCTATTGGCGCAAGGGTTCAGTGGCGAAGGCCAAGTACCCGTAGTACCCACGGCACAACTGGTCGAGTTAGCATCAGTGTATCTGCAGGTCGCCGAGACTTTGGTGGGTAAGCCTCTGCAAACGCAAGGTCCGGGGCTGGTCGATCTGTTAGCTTTGGTTAGCGGCCCAACCAAGGCCTGAGACGTTCAGAGAAGTTGAGGGCATCGCCGTCCTTACACAGATAACCATCGTAGCCCGAGTTCAGGGCGGCTTGCCTGTGATCGTCATCAGAATGGCCGCTTAATGCCACGAGCGGCCGATTAAACCCCGCCCTTCTCAGCATAGATGCTGCTTCCAGGCCTGTGGTAATCGGCATTTCAATGTCCATGACGACTAAATCAAAATTGCGCGTTAATGCCAGCGCAATGCCTTGCTGGGCAGTGGTGGTCGTCGTAACCAGAGCACCCTCTGTTTCCATGATCCGCTGATAAAGTAAGCACAAATCAGCAGAATCATCGATGAGGAGGATGCTCTTCCCCAGAAGAAATCCTTCTCGCTCAGCACTCTTTACATCCGACGGGGCTTTCGACTGGATCACTTTAATGACCCCCTAAGCATCATGAGTTGAGTCTTGATGTAAAAATAGTATCACCGAGATGGATGGTCAACGCTGTACATCAGCTTGTCCGGCCTTATCACTGCGCCCGATGTTCAGCTGGCGTTGTTTCTTAAGATCCCAGAATGCTTGCAGAATTTTTCCTGCAATCGGAGCGGCCGAGCGCCCACCGCCAGAAACTTTGTCGTGTTCACTGACCACCGCAATGGCAATCTCTGGGTTGTCAGCAGGGGAGAAGGCGGCGAACAGTGCATGCTCACGCCAGTTCATACTCACATCTCTTTGCGTCTTACCCATATTCTTACTTAGGCCGACGACCTGAGCGGATCCAGTTTTGCCGGCAACGGTGACTCCCGGCACCGCAGCGTTTTTGCCAGTGCCTTCCTTATCCATAACAACGGCCATCAGGCCTTCTTTCACCAAGCGGAAATTTTCGGTCTTGATTTTGTCTATGCGGCGCACCAATTCGGGCTCTTGCATGAGCACTGTTTCACCGATTGGATTGATCACTCGTTTGACTAAAAATGGCCGCCACAGGTTGCCGTCGTTGCCAATGGTGGCGAACAAATTAGCCAGCTGAAGTGGGGTCACTCCGTCATAACCCTGGCCGATGGCGACGCTTGGAGTTTCGCCCGTGCTCCAAGGGAGATGCCAAGTTAGCTTTTTCCACGCGGTGGTAGGCACCAATCCGGGTTGCTCAAAATTAAGAAGCAGTCCGGTTTTTGCACCTAGGCCCAGCATTTGTGCATATTTGGCGATGCGGTCGACCCCGAGTTCGACTCCGACGTTGTAAAAGTAAACATCGCAGGACTTCATGAGGGCCCGGCGTAAATTGACATTGCCGTGGCCGCCGTGTTCCCAGCAGTGATAGGTCTGGCCGCCCAGAGTATAGTGTCCTGGGCAGAAGAACGTTGTGTTGGCGTTGATGATGCCCTCTTCCAGGCCAGCCAAAGCAACGACGGCCTTATAAGTACTGCCAGGCATGTAGACGCCGCCTGTAGTCTTATCCAAAAAGGGTTTGAACGGGTTAGCGACAAGCGAGCGGTACATTTCTTCGGTCAAGCCGCCCTGGTAAACGTTAGGGTCATAGCCAGGCTCGCTGACCATAGCGAGAATCTCGCCACTTTGTGGATTCAGAACGACCACCGCGCCATTCTTACCGCGAAAGGCCTCACGAGTGATGCGCTGCAGTTCCATATCCAGCGTCAGCACTAAATCCGACCCGGCCTGGGCAGGAACAAGGGGTAATTCTATACCGCTTCTATTCGGAGCCTCGACTTGCCGGCCAAACGCATCAACTTGAATCAGTCGGTGGCCGCGTTTACCACGCAAGTATTTTTCCCAGCGTGATTCCAGGCCTTGTTTGCCGACTAAATCGCCCGCTCTATAGGGGCTTTCACCGTCTTTGCCACTGTCGGTCAGTTCGTTTTTGCCAATCTCGCCGAGGTATCCCACCATGTGTGATGGTGTATCCACCTTGTAATCACGCCTGGGCGCGACTGATATATCGATGCCTGGTAAAAATATTTTGTTTGATTGGATGGTCGCTACTTCGTGCAGCGAAAGGTTTCGTTTGAGGTTGACTGGTAAATACTTAGGCTGTCCGCGACTCATAAAAAGGCGACGTTCGAAGGCATGAACAGGGATGTGTAAGAGGCGGCCCAAAATTTTAAATGTCGTCTGCGTGTCTCTGACAAATTGTGGCACGTACACTAAATCGAAATAAGGGCGATTACCGAGCACGACTTGCCCGTTACGATCGAAGATTAAACCCCTTGGCGCAGCCAATTCGATATATTGGATGCGATTAGTTTCCGCTATGCGTTTATAGAGGTCACCCTTGTAAATCTGGACGTACCATAGACGTATCAGGAGCAGTCCGGTGACGCCCAGAAACAGCATGTTGACCCATAGAAAGCGACTTTCTACGATCCGGCGCTCAGCTTGAAAGATGCGCCGCATTAGCCGTCCTCACCTTTGATGCCAGCACCTAAGTAGCGATGGCAAAAGAGCATTCCCAGAGCGATACCGGTCAACAGGGTTTCACACTGAACCCGAAGATACATCCAGGTAAATATGGAAGAGCCGGCGTTGACGGCCAAGACGAAAGTAGCGAAAAAAACGACCCAGAGCTGGCTGAGCCCGAAGGTAAATGCCCAAGGCATGACATGGCGCCACGACAGGGTGCTGCGTGTTAAGTGTATGGCCACTGCGATCACCCAATAAGTGCATAAGTAGAAGCCAGCCGGCGTTGCTGAGTGAGTCTCTAGTATGAGAGCTCCGATGCCTGCGAGAAATAAGCCGCGAGGCAAGGTCTCACAGACTAGTGTCGTGACTAGCCATGGCGTCATCAGATCGATGGCAAAGACGCCATGGGTGATCGACGGCAACAAGGTGTGGTGGAGTGTGCCGACAAGCAGAAGCATAATCGTATCCAGCCAGAGATAGCCGCTGACTGGGCGAAATCTGAGTAGGGGCTTAACTTGAGTCCAGGCCGTACGCAGACGGCCAAGCGTTTGCTCCATCACCGACCTTGCATATTAAGTGCCTCATCCAGCCATTTAGGGCCGGCGGCATTAGCGATTTTTTCCAGCTCTGGATCGGGGCTGAAGATAATCATGACCTCTTCCAGCCGGTTGTGATCAACCCAGGGCTCGACCGTGACGGATTGGGCCACGTTGTCGGTTTCGTAGGTGATACGCATGACCCGACCTACAGGTAAACCTTTGGGAAACCCGCCGACGATTCCTGACGTGATGAGGGTGTCGCCAATCCTGATTTCAACTCGTTTATGCAGCTGTAGAGTGCAGTGCGTATGCGCGGCACCTGAGAGCACTCCGCGGACACGCGTACGCTGCAGCAGTACGTCGAGATGAAAGTCGTGATCGACAAGCAGTTGGACGTCAGAAAAATGCATGCCGGTGCGGATGACTTTGCCGACCACGCCATCGGCCGCCACGACTGGCATGCCTACACGCACTCCGTCGGAGCTACCGCGTGTGATTCGAATCGATTCAAACTGGCCCAACTCGTTATGGCCGATGACCTCTGCAGCGATCAGGCGCTTGTCGGAGCGGCCAGAGAATCCCAGCAGTTTGCGCAGACGGCCCGTCTCCTGCACCTGTTCGTCGTAGTCCATGATCCGAGACTGCATGGCAGCAAGCTGCGACCTTAGCTTTAAATTTTGATTGGCGGCTTCGCTTAGGCCAATGTAGCGCTGCCATGTATGGCTGACACCGCTGGCGGCGACTTGCCAAAGTCGCTCGATCGGGTACATCGCATTCTGCAGTACCAAAAGCGCTGAGTGAGGATTTTCCCAGGCCTTCATCGGCGTCGAGAAAAAGACGAATGGTGCCAGCAAAGCGCCTACTAGCAGGGCCATGGCCAAGATTTTTTTTGAATGGTCACCCAAGGTCGCGATCCATTTCCCATGGCAGTTGATGAAGTCTCTGGTCTTTCACTTTATCATCACCTAGCAAATGTGCTACAGCTTAAGCAGCGTTAGCAAAATGTTGCGAGGAATGCCTGTCAGAATCACCGTCTAGCTGTGGAGACGCCGCGCTAATGTTTCGCATGAAAAATAAGGCCCTAAATGGAGTCGAAGCTGATAAACTGTCCAAGAATTTTTGGACATATGCCGTGTTATTATCGGCACTTGGAGCAATGACCTTTTTTGGGGTTTGCGATCCAACGGGCAGTAAATTCGGCCGCGGCGGCGGTGGCGGCGGTAGTGTGGCGGCCACCGTGGGCGGCGAAAAGATTAGCCGGATTGAGTTCCAGAGGGCCTATCAGCGGGCATACAGCCAGTACCAGCGGATCTACCAAGACGCTTTTGACCCAGGTCAGTTGCGGCTTGCTCAGAGCGTGCTGCGTGAGTTGGTCGATGAGCGTGCGCTTTATTTGAAGTCTGTAGATCTTGGGTTACGTGCCACTGATGACGAGATCGTTCAACTTCTGACCCGCGAAGAAGCCTTCAAGGGTGAGGACGGCAAATTTTCTGATGAAGTTTTTAAGCGCTACTTAGATAGTAATGGCTACACAGAATCAGCTTTTCTCGAAGATATCCGGCGCGGAGTCACCGTGCAAAAGCTGAGGCGTTTTGTTGCCGACAGCAGTTACGTCTCACTTAAAGCTGCCGAACTTGATTACCGGTCGAGTGAGACCAAGCTTAATATCGACTACCTGAAATTTGATCCACAAAAGATGGCCGTCAATGTTACCGCGGCAGATGTGGAAAAGATGTTAGCGGACCCCGCTGGCAAAGCCCGCGTTAAAGAATATTATGAGAAGAATACCGCGGAATTTAAACGTCCAGACGAGGTGAAAGCACGTCACATTCTGGTCGGCTATAAAGGGTCTCGTAACGCTACACCTGAGGCCAACCAGCGGGAAAAAGATGCCGCCAGGAAGCGCGCTGATGAGCTTTTGGCCGCAGTCCTAGTGGCTGGTGCCGATTTTGCTGCCCTAGCCAGCAAAAATACGGATGAACCCAACGGTAAAACCAGCGGCGGTGATCTCGGCTGGTTTAATCGCGACGCTATGGACAAGGCCTTTTCGGATGCTGCTTTTGCTCTGCAGAAGGGTGCCGTAAGCGTAGTCGTAGAGACCCCCTTTGGTTTCCACATTATCAAAGTTGAGGACAAGAAAGCGGCTGTTGATTTGGCGTTGGAGGCTGCTGAGCGTCAAATTGCCGAAAATCTATTGCTGAAAGAACGGCGTCCTCTAGCTGCCAAAGAAGCTGCTGATCGAATTTTCGCCCAAGTCAAAGCACAGCAACCGATCGATGCCCTGCTCGCACAGTACCAGGTCAGCTGGGCAGCCACCGGTGAAGTCAATGCAGATGCCCGCTACTTGCCTGGAATTGGCTCAAGCGGTGAAGTCTCCGAAGCATTGGTTGGCTTGAAGCAGCCAGGGGACTTATTCCCACGGGTGCTAGATATCCGCGGTAACTACTACGTGCTCAAACTTAAGAGCCGCAAAGAGCCAGATTTGAGTCAACTAACCGCCGATAAGCGTAAGCAGTTAGCGCAGGGCGCAGCCTACCAAGATGGGACAACGATGTTCACCTTGCTTTCAAAGAAGGCCGAGGCAGATCTCGAGAAGAAGTCGAAGGTATGGCTAAATCCTGATTTACTTGCGCTCGACGAGCAGAAACCTGCGGGCAAATCCGGGGGCTGACGTTGTGGGCGTCCTGATTGTCACGAAAACGACTAACTACGAGCTCCACGGCGCCTTGATTGAATCCAAGGTGAAGCAGGGGCTCGTGCCTCGCGATGCTCTGACGCGTCTGCAAGTGGCCCACGCGGAGCATTACGAAACGCTCGGCCATTTGCGCGCAGCTCTGACGGCCTCTGGGCTGAGCTGGGACGAGGTTAGCCGGGACTTTCCTCGGCCGTGGAGTAAGACCTACGATATTGTGATTACCGTGGGCGGCGACGGCACACTGTTGGCGGCATCCCATCAGTTGGCGCAAGGTGGCCTGATTGCCGGGATCCGATCGTCACTAATGAGTGTGGGATTTTTGTGCTGCGCCAGTCCGACTCAAGTCGAAGACTTGGTTGCGGCCATTGCTGCGGGCACCTTGCAAAGTTCGACGGTGCATAGGCTTAGGGCGTCGGTATCTCGAGTCGATGTCGGCGATGTCGTAGAGACATCGCCAGTGCTAAATGACTTCCTCTATGCCAATGCCAATCCTGCCGCCACTACCCGTTACAAAATCACTCTTGGCCACCAACAAGAGGTCCATCGATCGAGTGGTATCTGGGTGGCAACTGCAACTGGCAGCACGGCGGCGATTTTGGCTGCAGGCGGCGAACGGCGTCCAGTCGATGACGCGCTATTTCAGTTTCGCGTGCGTGAACTCTACCGCTTTGATCATGATAGCCCAAGCATCGAGGGTGGGCTTTTTGATCCCAGTAAGACCCCGCTGGAGATTGAGAATCGCTGCCAATCGGCAATACTTGCTACGGACGGTCAGCATGGCGTCATTGAACTGGTCTACGGGGATAGAGTGCGGTTTTCTGCAGCACCTCCGGTCCAACTTGTGCGCGGCTGGGCAGCCGAACGGACGGCGACTTAAGGAGGCTCCCGTAGCTTGCCGCGCCTTCCGCCTTGTTTCTAAGCGCCTAAAATCTATCATCTTTATGTAGATTTTCGTTTTTTTTCTAAAGTTACGCGGTGTTCCTGCCGATAAAGAGAAGCTAGGGCGATGTGCCCAAGCAATCTCCTCTGCTCCATGGGAAGCCGCCAAATGCTGCTTAGGTCGACTTCAAAATGCGTAGTCCTACTCACTGCGGTAGCTCTTCTGGCTGTAGCAGTCGCTTGCAGCTCGCCTGCTGAGACCACGCCCGCGCCCAAAAGCGGCAAGACTAGTCCAGTAAAAAAGCCGAAAGCTTGTCTGGCCACCTGTGGCGCCGAGGCGGGTGAGGAAGAAGAAACCGATATAGATGACACCCCGGTACCCGATGCTGACCCCAAAAAGCCATCACCTACGACAGCATGGTGTAAGGCGGCAGCTGGTACGAATGTGGCAAGTCAGTCACTGTCGTCCTTATTCGGAACCCTGTGTAGCTCCGGGCTGGGTACGGCCTTCTTGGTGAACGAACTAATTCCCAATGCTTACACAGGATCCGGTGACGTCCGACCGGTGGAAGTGCAGCCAGTCACCGCTGCCAACAAAACTATTAGCGCATTCTATGCGATCGCCATCAAGATGCCTATTGGTGTGAAGGAGCACTACACTGGTGTGGCGCCTTTAGATGGCGATCAAGCGACGGAGACAGCAAAAATAAGAGCCGAGGGCCCGACACCGGGTGCCGTAAAAATAACGGCTGTTGCAAGCAATTCCGATACGGGGTGGAAACGAGGCTGGGTGATCGACGCTCCCTCGTCCGTTAAGAGCACGATTACCATCCAGACTGGATATGCTTACCAGCAAGACCACTATGAGCTCGGCACTGGCCTGTACCTTTATGCGTCGAGTTTCAAACAGCCCTCGCCCTCGTCTTCTGCGGTGAAGAATTACCAGGTGCTCACAGCAGCTTTCGACCTAGACGGAGCTGGATATCAGGTGATTGTTGCGAGAATTTCTGCAGATGACAAAGGCCAGCCGGCAAAGATCACCGAACAAGTGAAGGCCACTGCAGCAAAGTTCTTTAAATTTCAGTACGATCAGAGCGCTCGCTAGACTCTAACCTTTCGCCTGACATTTCGTCGTGTACCGCCGTACACCGAATAGCCATGTTTCCTCTACACTCACCGTAGCTGCAGATTTAACATCGGCGGTCGGCCAGGTTAGACGGACGGACTGGTCGCTGGTCTTGCAGACGAACTTCGCCTTTTTCGGGTCGTCTTTGCCAGTCGTATCACAGGTGCCCAGGAGTCCAGTGTCCGTGGCGCTGAATAGGATGCGGACGGACTTATCGTCCTCGCGGTCGTCGGCGCTGTCGGCATCGCCTTCTTCGCGCTCGATGATAATAAGCGGGTGATACGAGCCATTAGCCGCTACGCAGCGAAATATTTCAACGTTTGGCTTGGTGGTTTCCAGCTGTCCGGCCTCATTGGTCGCCGCGTCGTGCGCGGTACAGCTGCTTAACCATAGCCCTAGAGATATCAACTGAAAAAATGCAGTTTTCACGGTTTGCCTCGCGCTTAGCGGCTTTTTTTACTGCTCGGATCATCTATACTGCTATCGCTTTAAGATAGCGTCTACCCCGGCTAAAGAGCAAGGGGGGCAGAGTCATCGTTTTGGCTGATCGAAAAGGTTAGGGGTGCAGACCATGAGTGAGTTAGAGCAACTACCTTTGTTGAGTGCTACGCCCGACGGTTGGGCTGAACTGGTCTGTGCTAATTTTGACGCCTTTCTGTTGGACCATGCCTGCTGCGAACGGAAAGCTGCGGCATCGGCTTTATCGCTCATCGCCCGGCACGCCGATCAGCCTCTTCTGGTGGAGACCATGGTGACTCTGGCCCGGGAAGAATTAGAGCATTTTGGGCAGGTGCATCGGCTCCTTTTAAAGCGTGGCTTGCGCCTTGGTCCAGACGACAAGGATATTTACGTCAACCAGCTATTGACGGCCGTGCGCACCCAACCAAATGAACGCTTGTTGGACCGGATCCTGGTCTCATCTCTAATCGAGGCGCGCAGTTGCGAGCGTTTTTATCTACTCAGTCGAAAGCTCGACCATGAGCCTGAGCTGCAGGCTTTTTACCGCGGACTTTATAAATCGGAAGCGGGGCATTTCAGGGTGTTCCATAGACTCGCCGAGCGCATATTTGGCGTCGACGTCACCGCAGCGCGTTGGGACACGCTAAGGAAGTTTGAGGCAGAAGTTATGCTGAGCTCACCGCTCAGGGCGACGGTGCATTAACTGGATATGTTGGGTGACAGCACCGGCATCATCAGCTAGTTTTAGCCATTCTGTGCCTGCCGGAGGTTTGCTTTGAACCGTGAAGTGTCCAACCAAGCGCGTCCCCCAGAGTTGCGCACCGCCATTATCGTGGGTGTGCTTTTAGCTGGTGAGGATGACACTCTCAGCGAGGACTTGTCGGAGCTGACTCAACTCCTGGCGACTTTGAAGATCCAGGTCGGCGGTCGGGTGATGCAAAAGCGACAGAAAGTCACGCCTAGGTTCTTTGTCGGCGAGGGTAAGGTCGACGAGATCAAACAGCTAGCCCAGGAGCTTGGCTCTAAGCTAGTGATTTTCGATCGCACTTTGTCTGGCCCGCAAGTACGTAATCTAGAGGAACACACTGGCTGCGAAGTTCAAGATCGCACCAGCGTTATCCTCGAGATTTTTGCTCGGCACGCTCGCACGGCGCAAGCTAAGACACAGGTTGAAATCGCTCGACTGGAATACTTAATGCCACGGATGACCGGCGCTTGGTCCCACTTGGAAAGGCAGCGCGGGGGGGGAGTCCAGCGCGGCATGGGCGAAAAGCAAATTGAGGTCGACCGTCGCTTGGCGCGGGAACGTATGAGTCGCCTGCGCCGTCAATTAGACGGCATGCAAAAAGACCGGCAAAACCAGCGTAAAGCTCGGCTTAGTGAGTTGAAAGTTGCCCTGGTTGGCTACACCAATAGCGGCAAAACGTCGATCATGATCGCAATGACAAAGGCCAACGTGCAGGCTGAGGATGTCTTGTTTGCGACTTTAGATAGCAACGTGCGGACGCTCGACCCATCGACGCGGCCGAAGGTACTGTTGAGTGATACGGTTGGGTTCATTCGTAATTTGCCGCACGGCCTGATCGAGTCGTTCAAGTCCACGCTAGATGAGGTGCTTGAGGCCGATTTGTTACTTCATGTGGTGGATGTCTCGCACCCTAACTTTCGCGTCCAGATGCAGACTACCGAGGATGTGCTGCGCGAGATCGGTGCTGGGGATATACCGGTGCTTATGGTGTTCAATAAGCTCGATAAAGTAGCCGATCCAGTACTTCCGAAAATTCTCAAGGCAGCTTACAAAAATAGTGAATTTGTCTCGGCTCATCGTGACGATGACATGGCCAGGCTGCGTCGCCATATTATCCAGTACTTCGAAGAAAACTTGGTGCGGGCTACGCTGGATGTGCCAGCTGACGACCAAGGGCTTTTGTCGCAGATTTATAAGTCTTGCTTGATTCTTGGTACAGACTTCAGCGTGCAGGATAGGGCTCGTTTTGAGGTGCGTGCCGCCCCGGCGATCTTGGCTAAACTGCACTCTCATGTAATCTCCTTGGCCGAAGGCCCATTTCAAGGATTGAAGGATTCAAAGTTATGATTCGTCTCGATGCTCGTTTCTTTCCTGCTGATTTACGTGCTGCAGCGACAAGTTCACTGCCCGATGCAGCAACGGCGCTGGAGGCAGTGCGGCAAGGTGAATGCACCGGCGGTGAGTTTACCGGCTGGTTTGATTGGCCGCGGCGGCATGGCTTCGCTTTAGCTAGCGAAGTGAAGCAGTATGTCCAAGAGCTTGGTCTTTTTTACGATACGGTCGTGGTCGTTGGTATCGGCGGCTCTTATCTTGGTTGCCGTGCGGTTGCAGAGGCGCTTTCGCACTCTTACGCTACGGCTTTGAGTCGGGGCGCAAAGAATCCACTCCGACCTCTAATTGTCTATGCAGGCCACAATTTGTCAGAGGCAGGTTTAGTCGAGCTGCTCGATTTGCTGGGTGAGCGTCAGCCCTTGATTAACGTGATCAGTAAAAGTGGTACCACGACTGAGCCGGCAGTGGCCTTTCGAGTGCTGCGCGAATATATGGAGCAACGTTTTGGCAAGGCTGAGGCCTCGCGCCGGATTGTTGCGACGACTGACGGTAAGAAGGGAGCTCTGCGTCAGCTTGCCGCTGATTCCGGATATAAGACTTTTGTGGTACCGGATGATGTTGGCGGCCGTTTTTCGGTGCTAACTGCCGTCGGGCTGGTGCCGTTGGCGCTGGGCGGATTCGATATCGAAGCGTTGATGCACGGTGCTGATGAGATGTTTAGATCCTTTGACGGGGAGCAGGCATCGTCCCACCAGGTATTGGAATATGCCTGTTTGCGCAAAGCTGCCTTCGATGCTGGTAAGCGCATTGATTTGCTCGCTTATAGTGAGCCCCGCCTGGCGAGCTTGGTGGAGTGGTGGAAGCAGCTTTTCGGCGAGTCCGAAGGTAAACACGGCCTCGGGATGTTCCCTGCAGGGTTGAACTACACGACGGATCTCCACTCTCTTGGGCAGTATGTTCAGGACGGTTGCCGTAACTTGGTCCAAACCTTTCTGAGCATAGGTCAAGTGTCAGCGCCGGTGCCGCAGGGCCCTACTCAGGTTGAGCGCCGCCTGCGTGTGCCCCATGCAGCCGTCAACGACGACGACCTTGGTTATCTTGAGGGGCGCTTTATCTCCGAGATCAATCAGGCTGCTATGCTTGGCACCAAGGTAGCCCACTCTGATGGCGGGGTTCCCTGTCTTGAATTGCAAGTCCGTGAGTTGAACGAGCGGACACTTGGTGGACTGTTTGCTTTCTTTGAGACAGCTTGTGCCGTCAGTGCTCTTCTGCTTGGCGTAAATCCTTTTGATCAACCAGGTGTCGAAGCATACAAAAAGAATTTATTTGCTCTGCTAGGTAAGCCAGGATTTGAAGAGCTTGGTGGAGAATTACGGCGGAGGCTCTAGTTTCTAGGATGAGCTGCAGGTGGTGTGCGTCACTTGGGTGTGACTCGCCACCAACCTGCACGCTTGACTTATGATCTCACTTTTTAGTGAAAACATTCGTCTCATCTAGCTTACTTGGGCGCGTACTCGCTTCACTTTTGTCGAGAAACAGTGAGCCTTTGCCGGTTTGTAGGCGTTTGCCATCTTGATCGACTTTGTAGACGTCAAAGATGACTGCGCCCTTAGGATGCTGGAAGCCGACGCATGGCTTATCTAGCACATCTGTCGCTTGGCCTTTTTGCCAGCTAGAGATGCCACAATAGGAGACCCCATTAAATAGATTCACTGCAGTGTCGGTGTCGGCTGAAACCTTTGCCTCACTGATGGTGAAATTGATGTTTTGTGCTCCAGTTAGGGCTGGCGAGTCACCAAGTGCAGCATAAGTCCCGTTCTCAGTGAGTGAACCGATGGCCGTAGCGCAATTGGCATCACTGAAAAGAGTCGTAGTCTTGTCGAAATCCCCTAATCCACTAAAGTTGAAAGTAACTTGGTTGTACGAGAATCCGAGCCAATCCATTTTAGAGCAGGAATTTTGCCATTTGCCGGCGAGTGCGTTGTCATTTTCACGGCCTTTTTGGCCCTTGTTTTTTGTTCCAAACGCCCCACACCCTACTGTGGCTGAGGCAAGTGCTAGTGTTGCTAAAGCGGCTGTAATTTTGACTTTGCTATTCATATCTATCCTTCTTTTTGAGTTAATACCTTAGTGTGCAGTCACATCACCTTGGCGACGAACGATCACGACGACTTTGCTAGGGCCGCCGTTTTCCCGTATCACCTTGCCAATTGCTTCAGTCAGGTGATCATTTGCGTCAGTAATTTTCCCTTCGCCTTTTAACTTGGTGTCTTCGGTATTCAATAATTTACCGAGCCAGCTTGGATGCTCAGCCATGGAGTGGGTTTTGACAGATTTAACGCCTAAATCACTTAGGGCGCTTGTTACTTTTTTTATGCGTGCCTCTGCGAGGGCTCGCTCGGCCTTACCTAGTTTCAGCCCTTTAGTCTGGGGATAGTCCAAATCAGACCAGCCGGCGACTATAGCCGATGAAATCGTAGCGGTGTTTCTAACTGCAGTGACGACTGCCGCCAGATTGTTCTTTTCACTTTCTGAGAGGTCGGAACTACCAGGAGCAAATGTCACAGTGGCTGTATCTTTGCCTAGAATTTCATAAGTTTTCACTTTCAGATCTTGAACTGTCACATCAGCGACTGGTTCAGCTGTAGCCAAATGCGGGGTCGTTAAACTAGTAATTGCAGTCAATGCCGCCGTAAACATCGTATTAAAGATGGAGGATCTCATAGCCTCTCCTTCATGGAAGATCTGAGTTTGTTTTTTAAGTAGTAGAACACACTATTGCGGGCTCTTCCCTCGCAGTGCGTTGGAAATTACCGAGATCAAAAGCCCAACTAGAAAAATGAAAAATAGAATCTTAGCAATTCCTGAAGCTGCGCCGGCAATGCCGGCGAAACCTAGGAAACCAGCAATCATAGCAAGTACGAAGAATACTAAAATGTAATAAAGCATTGTTGTCCTCGCTGCTGATTTATGGGTTTAATTCACATGATGTAGTTCAACCCGCCCGTGAACGCTAATTGACTAAGAGCTACACTTGAATCCATGATGTTGCGGTAACGGATCTCAGCAACCGCATCCATCGACCTGTCAAAGCGATAAGAAACTCCTCCGCCGTAGTCCAAACCAAATTTACCGACAGCATCTCTATAGTTGGATTCGAGTGGTTTAGTTTGATTGGCTTTCTCTCTAATCTCGAAGCGGTGAGCAGCTGCGCCAGCAACTAAATAGGGACGAAACGATTGGGTGACATTCGTGAAGATGTACTTAAGGTCTAATGCTGCTGATAGATCACTGGCACGCACGGTAGTGTCGGCGATTGTTCCAGTGGATTTATCCCAGTAGTCAATGGCGCCTCCGGCGAGGAGATTGTCGCCGACGGCATAATCTGTATATACCCCATAAGTCACTACGGGATCGCCAAGCTGTTCTACTTTCGACATGCCAACTCGAACACCAGCCTGATTGGGTGCTTGATGAACCACCGCATGCGTTCTGGTGCTGCTAGTCGTGCTATCGCTCTGCGCTAAAGCTGAAGTGCTGGCGATTAAGCTGCAAAGGATCACTGGATAGAATTTCATTTTGGACTCCTTCCTATGTGAACGGGAAAACCTATCGCGAAGCTTTGCATCAATCGTGCCAGTCGAGTCGGCTAAGGTTTTTCTCGTTGCTTGGCATATTTGATGCAAATTCAAAAATGAATTTGGGCTCACTGCAAATTTCTGTAGTGGGGTTTTGTGAAGAATTTAATTCCGTCAATTACGGGGGCGTTA
This sequence comes from uncultured Pseudomonadota bacterium, assembly GCA_903915625.1. Taxonomy (GTDB): domain Bacteria; phylum Bdellovibrionota_B; class Oligoflexia; order Oligoflexales; family CAIYRB01; genus CAIYRB01. Next base: position 39,963 of record CAIWTN010000059.1, read on the forward strand.
TGAATTGGGACCAAATCCAAGGCCAATGGAAGGATATTAAAGGTCAAGTGCGTGTGGCTTGGGCTAAGCTAACTGATGATGATGTTGAAAATATTGCGGGTAAAAAGGATCAGCTAGTGGGCAAGCTGCAAGAGCATTACGGCTATAATAAAGAGAAGGCTGAAAAGGCTGTGGATGAGTTCAGCAAAAAACTGAAACTCAAACATTAATTGGATAATTTTTTTAGTAGCAATAAGCTTCCGATAGCAGCACGGTGACTGCTATCGGAAGCTTATTATTTGTGCTGGTATATTGTCTCGAACTGACTTCAGCTGTAGTTAGCGTCATCCATCTTCGCAGCGACTAATTATTATGACTTGGCGCTGCGGCAATAAACGCAGCGCGCAGGCTCGTCAAGCGATCGGCCACTTCGGTGAGAGTGTGATTCATGATGTCGAGTTCCCAGGTGTCACCTTTGAGGTGATTGCACAGGTCTCGCACCCAGCGAGCCAGATCATCGATATAGCGACCCGGGTCGTCTCCCATTGTGTCATCATATATTTTCACCAGGGCGTCGATCCAAGCATCCTCGTCTCGGCCTAGTAAGTTGACCAGTTGATTGAGACGAGTCCCCGAGTCGGCCTCTTGCCAGTCGCCGGCAATGCGAAAAGGGAAATTCGTGCGGTCACTGCGATGCAGCCAGATCTTCGCTCGGGTGCCTACATTCACCACGACGAAATCCGCAGGGTCAGCGCCATGGAAACCATCTGGCCGTTTCCACACGACGTGCATGCAAAACCTCCGTCTTATCTATTTCCCAATCGCCACCAGTTGACGATGGTAACACACTATTATTCTTACTACTAGTTAATAAACTCGGGGTCAGCTCAGGTGCCTCTTTTGTGGCCTTGCGTCGGCTCCGTCGAAAAGGTAACTTCCAGTCGCCCGTCAAGCATAGATTGGAGGAGTGTCTCATGGGGTTACCCCTAACTGGTTGTCATAGCTATGAGCATTACGTCAGCGATTTAGAGCGTGCAGAGGCGTTTTATACGAAGTCGCTCGGATTTAAGCGAATTGGCGTGAGCACTCCGGCAGCCGAGGCACAAAATGGGATGCGCAGGCTGGTGATGGCGGGCGGCCCTAAGATTCACGTGATCCTGACGCAGCCGTTGACGGACTGGTCGGTCGCAGCGGGCTACTTGCGCCTGCACCCAGAGGGCATTGGCTTCCTCAATTTCCGCGTCAGCAGCTTAGACAAGGCTGTGGCCTTTCTAAAACCGCGCCGCGCGACGTTCCTTTATGAGCCGCAGGTTACCCGCGATGATCACGGCGAGATCGCGCAAATTGCCATGGCGACTGCGTTGGATGACGTGAATTATCGTCTGATTGACGACAGCCGTTACGATGGTTTCGGTCCCAGCTTTCATATGGAGCAAAAGGCGGGCAGCTACGTCTCGCCGCTCGGTTTCACCGATATTGACCACTTCACGGCAAATGTCCGGTCGCTCCAGCCACTGACGTCGTTTTATCGCGATGTTTTGGGCTTTGAGAAGTTCTGGGAGATTGAATTCCACACCAACGATGTGAACCCGAATCTGCCAGTTGGCAGCGGCCTTTACTCGGAAGTTTTCTGGCACCCTGCGTCAGGCATTAAGTTTGCCAACAACGAGCCGATCGCGCCTTTTTTCCGCAATAGTCAGATCGACATCTATTGCCGCGACAACCATGGCTCGGGTGTGCAGCACGTCGCGCTCCTGTGTCCGAATATTTTAAAGTCCATGGATCAGCTGCAGTCCCAGGGCTGCAAGTTCTTGGCCGCCACCGACAGTTATTACGAGAAGGTGCCGGACCGTCTGAAGAAAAGTGGCTTCAAAGGTACGATCCGCGAAGATATGAAGGCGCTGGCGAGCAAAGACATCCTCATCGATGGCAGCGAGAAGGGATACTTACTGCAGATCTTCTCGCACGAGTTGTCGCGCCAGTTTGGTGACCGTAAGGCCGGCCCGCTGTTTTTCGAGGTGATTCAGCGCGAAGGTGACGAGGGCTTTGGTGGGGGTAACTTCCGCGCCTTATTTGAGACCATTGAAGTCGATCAGATCGCCATGCATAAAGTAGCTGCGCAGCTGCCACTCGAGACGATTTAAATTCGGGTCCATGATTAAGTGTAATAAGTGTAATTTGTTTAGATTAGGATTGGGACTCGCCCTTCTTATGGGGGCGGGTATTGAGTGTCGAGCAGCCGCTGCTGTTGGGGCTATCCTTCCTGTGAATAGCTGGTACGAAGATAGCATCGCTGGCGTGCGCCTGCGCCTCCCGTTCGCGGTAGCTCAATCAAAGACACCGCAGCAGGCTCAGAATCTAATTATGAGTGGCTCGGGGTTGTCGATTCCCGCCGAAGCAGTGGTGACGAGCGCTCTCTATGGTGAAAAGGGCGTTCCTTATCTGCTGATTTGGCGCTTTAAGTCTGATGTGACCCCGACGCTCGGAGACATAGCTCGCATGGCAGCGATGCTGAGCACCAATGAGGGAGCTGGGCAGGGTAGGGCTGATGGTCTGCAAGACTGGCAATTTGATCAGAGCAAGCTGCGCGGGGTGGCGACACTGACGCTGCCTAAGGCACAGCTGCAGGCGCGAATCATGGTGCAATTGGTCAGCGATGGGGCGGTATATATTGCCTACTACTACGTTGATAAACGTGATGCTCATTCATTCGATAGGGTGATCGAGGGGCTCACGCTGACATCGGCAAAAATATTGCGGCCGTTAACAGTGGTTAGTAAGCGCCGAGAGTTGTGGCGTGACTTGGCGATAGCTGTGTCGATTCTGCTCATTATTGGTGGTTTTACAACCTGGTACAAGCTTAGGCGCCGGCCTTCTTAGGCTGATCTTTGAGACCTGCGAGCTAGGGCCTGCCGACGGTCTACTGACGCTCTCGCACCACAACCTTACTCTGCGCTATGATATAGCCCTAAGTTAAAGGTTTTCTGCCTATGTAAGGATACTGGGATGATCCGCCTATTGGTCAAGGTTAGTCTCACTCTGCTCGTTGTTTTAGCTGTCGCTGCTGGCGGACTTATTGTGCACTTAAGTCACTGGCAAGAGACGAAGGTGACGCTACCTAGTGAAGTGATTGTGGAGTTTAAGGGTGGCACTGGTCTCAGTGCCTTGGCGCATAGACTGGCTGCTTCCGGTGTTATCAACAATGCTAATTTTTTTAGTCTGATGGTTCGTATCGGGGGTGACTACAAGAGGTACCAAGCAGGTACCTACCGATTTGTTGGTGATGTGGCACCTGTCGACGTAGAAACTAGCCTGATCCAGGGCAGCGTGTATAACCCGGTCGTGGCGCAAATCGCCATTCCTGAAGGCTTTCGTATCCGAGAAGTCATCGAACGTCTGGCCGCGCATGGCATTGGTCATATTGTCGAGATCACAAATTTGACCAAGGATTCGAACTTTCTCGCCGAACTGAATATCAAAGCGACCAATATCGAGGGCTACCTATATCCGGCTACCTACAACTTTCATAAATTACCTACGGCACGTGAAGCTTTAGGTACGATGGTTAAAACTTTTTGGCAAAATCTTCCAGTGGACTACGAAAGCCAAGTAAAAGCCAAGGGTTTGAGCATCAATGATGCGGTCATTTTCGCCTCTCTCATTGAGTCCGAAACGCGCATGGATGATGAGAGGCCGCTTGTCTCCGAGGTCATCTGGCGGCGTTTGAAGGATAAGGTGCCACTTGGCATTGATGCGGCCTTGATCTACGGTATCCCTGACTACTCGGGCGATGTGACTTGGGCCAATCTCGCAGATAAAAAGAATCTTTATAATACTCGCATCTATCCTGGCCTACCGCCGACAGCCATCGGAGCTCCCAGTCGCAAGTCGCTGGAAGCAGTGCTAACTCCAACGAATTTAGGCTACTATTATTATGTGCTAACACCGGGTCAGATGCGGCATCATTTTTCCAAAACGTTGTCAGAGCATAATCTCAACGTAAAGAAATTAGTGAATGCGTCGAAACAGGAAAAGGCCCAAGACAAGGGCAAGAACTAGGGCTGGCTCAGCAGTAATCATTTTTGCTTGTTGAAGAGGAGAGAAGGTCCATGGCGCAGAAAAAATCAGGCACTCAGTCTAAAGGCGCTCCTCGCACGAAAAAAACCGCAGTTACCGACGCCAGCATTGGCAGTGCCGAAGATCGTTTGGGTCAACGTGTGCCAATCCAGTTGCTCGTCGACTATAAGGCCGATGGCAGCTATCTTTTCGACTTCTGCCGTGACCTTGGCACTGGCGGAGTGTTTATCCAGACGGCTAAACCCCTGCCTACCGGGTCTGACATTGATTTAACCTTCACGATTCCCGATAGCAAAGAGACGTTGAATGCTAAAGGCACCGTGATTTGGGTGCAAGCCGCTGTGACTGGACGTAAAGATTTGGTGCCTGGTATGGGTGTTCAATTTGCTGAGTTCACCAATGAACAGCGTCGCGTGCTCGAGGGTTTCGTTGAGCGCTATCATGGTGGGCGTTTAGTGACCACAAGTGCTGGTAACCGCTCCGACAAGCAGGCAGTATAAGAGGCTTTCTTTGAGTGGCCTGATACTGCTTTAACTGGGGAACTATGACTACCGCCGAACATAGCAGTGATGCTCAGGCCCCGCGCCGTGAGCTCCTGCTCGTCTTAATTCTGGCAGGCGTGCAGTTTTCTCACATTATGGATTTTGTCATCATGATGCCGCTTGGCCCGCAGTTGATGCGGGTGTTCGGTATCGCCCCGAAACAATTTGGACTCGTGGTATCGGTATACACTTTAAGTGCGAGCGTGAGCTGTTTTCTCGCCGCACTGTTTATGGATCGATTTGATCGCAAAAGAGTTCTGGTAAGCATTTATGCGGGCTTGGTGATCGGTACTTTTTTGTGTGGACTGGCACCAACGTTCGCGGCCCTCGTTGCTGCTAGAGTTGTGACGGGAATTTTCGGTGGACTGCTGCAAGCAGTCATTTTGTCGATTATAGGTGATGTCGTGCACCCTAGTCGTCGCGGCCAAGCCACAGGTATGGTGATGGCCGCTTTTGCTGTGGCCTCGGTCGTGGGGGTGCCGATTGGTTTAAGTATTGCCAATCATTTTGGTTGGCAGATGACCTTCATTTTGCTTGCTGTCGTCAGCGCTCTTAATTTTATTCTCGCTGTTCGTTTTTTACCTCCGGTACGTAGTCATTTGGCGCGACCTCAGGTTGCGGCCGGAGTCTTAACTGACATGGTGAGGCTTCTCAGTCTGCGCGCGACCTGGGTGGCCATTGCACTCATTAGTACCATGATGTCTATTTTCGCAATGATGCCGTTTGTAAGCGCTTTTCTAGTGACAGTCGTTGGGATCACGGAGGGTGATTTGCCGACGGTTTATATGTTCGCGGGTGTGGCTTCTTTCTTTATCTCACCGACTATTGGACGCCTATCTGATCGCTGGGGTGCGCGACGCATTTTTGTGAGTTCATCCATTGTAGCTATTCCTGCAATTATTTTGTTTAGTCTCCTTAAGCAAGCGGGCTTAGTTATGGCTATCAGTTTGAATACACTTGTGGCCGCGGTCGGTGCAGCCCGCATGACCCCGTCGCTCACCCTCATAAATAGCAGCGTGACCTCGGAGCGGCGTGGACGCTTTATGACTCTGATCGCATCAGTACAGCAGCTGTTCGCCGCAGTAGCCTCGTACGGCGGGGGTATGATCCTTGGGGAGGGGTCGGCTGGGCTGGATCGCTTTCCGGTACTTGGTGCCATCGTTGCGGCCTCCATGTTGCTCTCATCACTGCTGAGTTTTTTGATCAAACCGGTCGCCTAGTGTGTGGAAATAGCCTCCCGGGGGCTGGTCGTCATAGCCGTTGGATTAGCGACTAAACAGCAATATTTTAATTCACTTAAGTATATGAATTTATTGTTTTTTTAATTGATTTACCTCCCCGCTTGGGAGCGTGTCTCGACTGAGTGTTAGCCGTTTTCTCGCTTGCGCCTTGCCTATAGAAACAGCTATACGCAAGGCGAATTTAGCGAGGATACTAGCCTTATGAAAAAAATGGCATTGAGCTGTCTGGTTTTGGCGACGACATTCGGTTGTTCTGTGAAAGATGACATGGATTCCATGCATGACAGCACGGTCGAAATGAACGCGACGACGCAAGAGATGCGCGACGCCACAGGCCGTATGGAGCGTAAGACAGCTGAAATGCAGCAGACCACTGCAGCCATGGCCAAGACTACAGATAAAATGGCCGAAGACATGCAGTTGATGCTCAAGACCACAAAGGGCATGGCTGCTACGACAGAAGCTCTGAATACTACCTCAACCAATACCTACCAAGATTTGCGGCACGGTAATTCTGCCGATATGCGTCTTACTGCTCTTGAGAAAATGAAAGCTGCAGGCAGTCAGGCAGAAAAAATCACCTACGCTGCCCATTTTGTCCGCGCCTTTGATTTCCAACTGTGGAAGGCACAAGGTCGTGATGACGAAGCCAAGCTGCAAGAACAGCGTCTTGATGCCGTCAATGAGTTCATGCGCATCGTTAAAGGGATCTGCATGGAACTGGGGGGTAAGCTGACGACATCTCCACTGTCGAATGATCTGCGGATGCAGGATCTCTATGCGCTTGCCACAGTTTTACATATGGTCGACACTTCGGACCCCAAAGTGCTGAATTATGTCGGTGACGGAGTTCAGCAGCTTCTGCTAGCTGGTCTTCGTAATAAGCGCGCGGTAGATGCAGGGACTATTCGCATCGAGGATTTGCCCGCTTATCAACAGAGCGTGCTCGGGTTCGAAAAATACGCGATTTTCATGCTAAAGCTGCGCCAGAATTTCATAGCGGCCATGGCAGTCAGCGAAATTTCTGAGAAAGAGATTGGCGAGCCTAGCACGCTCAGCCGTCTAAAAATGTTGGTGCTGCCCTGGAATAGTCACACGGAAGCCCACAACGTGGTCCGGTTAAAATTCTTTGTCGATTTTTTCGATGAAGTATTGGAAACGCGGTCGATGCTCCGCGAACTTGGTCATGACGGGCGCCTCGATGGAAAGTTGCTCCGCGTGCTGAAAAATCTTCGGATCGAAGAAGTGTCCGTTGAGAGCACTACACGTAGTCAGGAACTAGACGCACTCCGTGACCGCATCCAGAAGATTGTATCGCCCGATTAGTCAGACGCTAAAGCCTCGATTTTTCTTGAATTAAAGTAGTGACCAAGTCATTCCGAAGCACTTCAGGTGAACCCTGATTTTCCTGAGGCTTTTGACACATGAATTTGGTCATTCGACAAAAATGCCTACTATTGCTGGCGTCACTCGCTATCACGGTGCATGGCTGTAAAACCGTCGACATTTCCGGGGCGCCCAAGAGCGAGGCTGAAGTCAAGGCTGCTAGTCGGCAATCTAGCGAGCAAACAGGGTCAATTGGTGCCACGTCAGACCAGAACCTCCAAACTCTAGGGGAGTCTACGCTGGGGGTTCCTACGCTTGGCATACCCACCCTCGGTACCCAGGCAATTGCCACGCCAGTATTCGCCTTTCTGGGGGGCTACGCTAGTTGTAAGGACCCATTGCAGGGATTCAAGTCCATCGACAAAAGTCGAGCAGCATTACTACTTAAAGAAGCAAAAGCCGCAGCTATCGGCGGTGGTCGTCCAGAACCTAAGACGTTGTTGGCCTGCTACTCCGCTGAACCTTCGACACTTGTCTACAAGCTTTCAGCCAACCCAGGTGTGGTGAGGCAAAGTGCTCTGCCGGAAATGGTCGCGGCGCTCACTAAACTGGTAAATAGTGTGACTGCGCCCGAAGTATATATAGTTGGCCATTCCTATGGTGCTTGGGCTGGGATGAAGCTTGCTCTAGCACTGCCCAAGACGGCCAAGGTTCGAGCCTTGATCGCTGTTGATCCCATTAGCAGTAAAAATTGTCTGCCACGGCAATTTCTCGGTTCCTTGTTAGCCAGGCCAACGCCGGGCTGTATTGAGGCGCCAAAAGATTTTACTGCCGCAGAGCTTGCAAACGTGGCACAGCGGGTAAGTACATGGTTGAATCTTTACGAAACAGACTCGCCGTTCTTGCACTCTGGCCCCATCGCTGTCGCGCAAAACTCAAGGCGCAAGTACCCAGGAAGAGGCATTCTGGCACATGGAGATATTTTTGATGATAAAACTTTATCTGCTGTGATTTTAGGTGCGATCTCCAAGTAGTTTGAATGTGACTGCAAATGTTGACGCAGGATTTCCAGAATTGCTGCACCACTGCGGTGCTGCTTTCATCGCAGCCAAAAGTTGTGTTTCGTTGAACTTTCCATCAACTCTGAAGCTAAACTGATCCATCTCATGATGGCAGCCCATGAGGCCTGCGGGGCATTCAGGATTGGCAACGACTTCATGGCTTAGATAGGTCAGGTGCGTAGCATCGTAAGTCAGAGCGTCCTCAAGCCAGTTGCCCCCGTAACACGGATGGACTGGGCCGCGATCAAGTTGCAGTATAATTTTTTGACCAGGCTGGACATCAAAGGTCTGGTCGGCTGCTTGGCGCTTTAATACGAGCGGGTCTATCGGAGGTGGGGTTATGCAAACATTATTGACGCAACGCAACCTCTCCACACACTGGTAACCTGGTCCTTCGCCGCAGCTTTCCCCGCGTAAACTTAAGCCGACGTCTCGGTGACACCGGTTGTCCCAAATCACCAGATTCTTCACACCGATGCGCGAGATCCACCCCTCCGAATACCATCCCTCCGAACGAGTGCCGATGGCGTCGCACGAGGGCGCTGCGAATCTCGAACAGGGACCAAGTTGGAGTAGCTCTTTTGAATCGCGCCAATACCAGCCTTCTTGGTCTGTGCCGATAAAATCACACTTTGGTCGGTCTGGATTAGTTGAAGATGGCGTGGCCTTAGCGAGTGGCGTACTCACGCTGGACGCAGCTATACATAGAAAAATGAACAGAGATTGGGCTTTGCTTGTTGCACCTTGGGCTTGCATAAAATTGAGCATGCTAGACTCTCTCTAGTTGAAGCACCGGATCTCGGTCGCATCGCTGCGCCGAGATCTTTGGTGGTTTTCAGATTTTGACGTCGAGCTGTTTCAGAATCTCCATGGAACTAGTTTGATATCGGATCCCTAATATTCAGGGCATGGGCTCGGGCCGATTGGTTTGGTATTGCCAAAAGGATGTCTTTCACTATCAGTAGAGTGCGTATAGTTTCCTTGAAAGAAATTTTCGTCCTCCATGGTCCATTCAAAACTGCCGCTCTTTCCCGTATTCTCGCTCCAGGTTCCCCTCACGACGCAGTCATCGCTGGTGACGAAGTTGCCATTGGTAAAGGTGCCTTTGACGCCGTGGAAGGTGGTGTACTTCCCGCTGATCACACCGCCATTGTTATAAAGGTACACGCATCCCCAGGCATCGTTATGCCATCTCTTAGGCCACCACTCCCCCCTACATTCGCGCGCGGCACTAATAGGGGCGTGCAAGCCAGCGACTAGCAAAAGCAACGACCCTGCTAGTCGTATTTGAGTAGTCCCTGTCTGCAAGTGAGAAATTATGTTTCCCCTCATAAATATTCTCCTAAGCATTTCAGCTAAGTAGTGAATTCTTCGCAGCCTCTCTTAAAATTAGGAGCAAGTTGCGCTTCGAGTGTTCATCATGTCGCCCCAAAGCCCGGATGAAGTTAAGCGGTTTACGCAGGTTTGGTTGCTATTAATTGCGTCCAGAAATCCGTTCTTACATCCCTGCATAAACTGATCACTTGGGGTAGGGGGGCGCTCTCCTCTAGTAATATTCTTGCAGTATTTGACGCCGGCATCGTACCCGTAGTTATAGCCTTGGTTGTAGATGCTATCTGCGGCAAAGCCATGGCTGGAAAGAAAGAGACTTAGACCTGCTAGTAGTCCGCGTATTGTGGTTTTCATTTTAAACAACTCCCTGATTGTGTTTTCAATAAACCATTGAAAATAACCAACTTGCTGCCTGAATTCGGCTTAACACGGGCGCTTGGGGGCGGCAATTATTCTTAAGAAGTTTCTTGCTTGGTTTGCGCCGGACACTAACTATCTAAAATGAAAAAGATTATTGGCCCTGCGATAATTTCCTGCATTTTCCTCTAAAGTCTGGCGGCGACCTGCCGAAACATCTCTTGTAGCGCGTGGGTTAGAGCAGAGAAACACGCTCGGGCTTAAACTTTCGCGGGGGTATTTATGAAATGCATCGAAACATGTGCAACCGTCGAACAAGCAAGGGAAAAAATGCGGCTTCTGAAGCAACAAGGGATCGATGCAAGGCTGATCGTAGATCCTCTTGAGAGCGTCGCACCCGCACTGTCCCCGATGATTGGAGTGGGACTTTTAGTCCCCGATGCATTGGAAGTGGAGGCCTTGAATGTCCTCCACGGAGTTCACAAGATAGCTTCTTAAAACAGGGGCTTGATGATCGCCGGCCAGCCGCCCAGGGAGACCCGGGCCGGCTGGCCGCGAGGCATTTTGAGACATGCTTAGTGTTAAAAAGTAATATAAAACTGGTCTTTTATTAATAAATAGGTATACTGCGGCCCTCGCTAGCTTAGTTGGTTGGGGGAGGGTTCAGCAGCATGGCCAAGACTCGTGTAGTAGCAGCAATGTCAGGTGGGGTTGATTCCTGCGTTGCCGCGGCATTGTTATTAGAACAAGGCTACGAAGTCATTGGTATCACCATGCAGCTTTGGAATCACGCAGGTGACGGTGAGGAGCGTTTCGATAGCTGCTGCTCACTGACTGACGTGCACGATGCACGAATGGCGGCTCACCGTTTGGGTGTGCCGCACTATGTAGTTAATTACGAACGTGAGTTTAAAAAAGGCGTCGTTGATTACTTCGCCTCGGAATATGGCGCGGGACGTACGCCCAATCCATGTGTCATGTGCAACAGTAAACTGAAATTTGATCACTTGGTGGATCGTGCGCGGGCACTGGGTGCTGAATGGGTCGCAACAGGCCACTATGCACGCGTGACTCATCACACGGATGGTCGGCCAAGTGAGCTCTACACCGGTCGCGATCCAGGCAAAGATCAAAGCTATTTCCTCTTTGATATGCGCCCCGAAAATCTTAAGCGCGCTATGTTCCCGCTTGGCGATTTAACGAAAACACAGGTGCGTGCGATTGCAGCAGGCATGGGGCTTCACACGGCAGAAAAGCACGAGAGCCAAGAGATCTGCTTTGTCACCGGTGGCCGTTACACGGACTTTCTAGAAAAACATTATCCGGAAGTCACCCGCGGTCGCAGTGGTGAGATAGTCGATCGCGCTGGCGTGGTGCTTGGCCATCATGAAGGCATCCACTTGTTCACCGTTGGTCAGCGTAAAGGTCTGGGAGCGCTCGGTCCGGAGCCTAAGTATGTGGCGTCGATCGATGCTACCACCAACCGTGTGGTGGTTGACGACCTTGAAAATCTGAAGGTTTCGGGCTTCGCCGTCGATCTAGTGAATTGGTTAGTGCCCGTTGCAGATATCACTGCCGACCGTACCCTGAGTGTGATGGTGCGCTACCGTGCCAAGCAGGTGGCATGTCGTGTGGTGCCCGATACAAATAAACCAGGTCGCTACCAGGTGCTCTTAGCGGAAAAAGCCCGCTGGGTCACACCAGGACAGGCGGCAGTATTCTATGACAACGAGAGGGTAGTAGGTGGTGGATTCATCGCAAATAACACAGCAGAAGCGGCCGGCGTGGTCGCGGCCGACGCGGCAGGGCGACTATCAGCGCCTCTGGGCACAGCATCAGCCGATCTTCACGCGACTTGACGTGCTACAGGAACGGGTCGGCCACCATTTTGCCGACCTGACCCTGTTGTACGAAGCGTTGACGCATCGTTCGGCACTGATGGAACTTGGCGCGCAGACTGCCGCTGGCACCGTTCATCAAGGTGCTAGCTCGGGAGTTAGCAAAGCTCTCGATCTACCGTGGAATGAACGCCTCGAATTTCTTGGCGATGCAGTCCTAGGCTTGGCTATCAGTCAACGCCTCATGGAATACGGCGATAGTCTAGCTGAGGGTGATTTGTCCAGGTTGCGTGCAACCCTGGTCAATGAAGAAAGTTTAGCAGAGCAGTCCCGCCGTTTAAATTTGGGCAAGTTCCTGATTATGGGTAAGGGCGCAGCACAAACAGGGGGACGCGATCGCGACTCTCTACTTGCGGATGCACTTGAGGCTTTGATTGGTGCTGTGTTCGTTGATGGCGGATTCGCAGCTGCAGATGCAGTGGTGGGTCGTATTTTTCATGAGCATTTGCAGGGTGACCTGAAGCATTACGTGCGGTCTGATTATAAGACTCAGCTGCAGGAGTTGACCCAAGCTCATAATAAACAAACGCCTTTATATGAAGTATCTGGCGAGTCGGGTCCCGACCACGCCAAAGTTTTTGAAGTGCGCTGCGTTGTGTCCGGGCGTGAGCTCGGTCGCGGTAGTGGTGCAAGTAAGAAGCGCGCCTCGCAAGAAGCCGCACGGTTAGCCATCACGATTTTCGCGCAAGCAACTAAGGAGGGGCAAGTATGATCAGCGGCATCGTCGCCATTGTTGGTCGGCCCAACGTCGGTAAGTCTACATTATTTAACCGCCTCACTGTCACCGACAACGCCATAGTTGACGACCGTCCAGGAGTGACGCGTGACCGCCTGTACGGTCACGCTTGGTTGGATCAAGAAAAAACTCAAGGCTTCATGATCATCGATACCGGTGGTTTTGAGACTGACGACTTCAAGTTCCAGCCATTCGCTGAAAACCTAGTGTGGCGTCAGACAGAAGCTGCCATCCAGGAGTCAGATATGGTCCTCTTGCTGCTCGACGGCAAGAGTGGCATGACGCCGCATGATAGGCAGCTTAAGCGTTATCTAGAAGAGACCTGTAAGCCGCACATAGTTGCGGTGAATAAGGTCGATGGTACTGAGCAAAGTCAGGTGATGTGGGAGTTCTTCGAGCTCGGCGTCGATGATTTAATTAAGGTCAGTGCCGCGCATAATCGCGGTGTCATCGATCTTAAGGAGCGCTTAGCCGAAGATTTAGCGCAATTGCCAAGTGTGCAATCGGTTAAAATACCGACGGATGCTATTCGGATAGCTATCGTTGGTCGCCCTAATGCAGGTAAATCGTCGATTCTAAATCGAATGATTGGCGAAGAGCGCGCCTTGGTTAGTGAGATTGCGGGTACAACTCGGGATTCGCTGGATACTCCGCTAGTCTATAACGGTAAGCCTTATGTGCTAGTCGATACTGCTGGTATTCGCCGTAAGTCAAAAATTAGCGAGCGTCTGGAAAGTTTAAGCGTGATGCGGAGTCTGCGTGCGATCGATCGCGCTGATGTCGTTCTGCTGATTTTAGATGCGGAGCAGGGACTTACCGAGCAGGATGCGCGTTTAGCCGATTTAGCTGCAGAACGCGGCAAGCCGGTTGGTATCGTGGTAAACAAATGGGATATATTTCCGAACAAAGAAACGAATACCCCAAAAGAATATACGGAAGCGATTCATCGCGAACTGAAGACGCTATCTTATGCGCCAGTATCGTTCGTTTCTGCTTTAACCAACCAGAGAGTTCATCAATTGATGAGCTTGGCTGAGCGCTTAGCGACTGCCTCACGTAAGCGCGTAGACACTCATCAAGTGAACCAAACCCTCCGGGCCATTGCGCAGGAGCACACTCCGGCCCTGATTCGCTCTAAGTCGAAGCGGGTGAAGTTTTACTTTGCCACCCAGGTGGCGGTCACGCCGCCGACGATTGTCGTCTTCTGTAACGTCGCTAACGAGATTCAGGAAGCGTACATCCGCTATATGACTAATCGTTTCCGCCGTGATTTAGGTTTTTCGGAAGTGCCAATTCGGCTTATCTTCCGTCCGAAGAGCGATGTTCGGGAGCGTGACGCGGCGGCAGCAGAGGCTGCAGGTGAGTCTACTGACTAAGGATTCAGTCTGGTAACGCCGATCTTAAAGAGTGATAAGATGACTGGGTGCGCTCTTGCGTACCCTGCCGTCTTACCGTAACTTACAGGCACCTAAAGACTCTGAGAAAAAAGAAGGAGTGTTATCATGGCTGATAAACCAAGCTCTGAAAAGCTGAACCGCCGTCAAGCTCTGCAAACTCTAGCGATCGCGCTACCTGTTACTATGGTCGCAGCGAACGCCGTGAAGGCTTTTGCTGGTGCTCCAGCAGCTGCTCCGGAGCTAAAGCTTGTTCCAGACACTGACGCTACCGCGAAAGCGCTGAAATACGTGGCCGATGGTACGAAGGCTGCTCGCGTCGACAAAATGGGCGTCGCTGCTAAAGATCAAAACTGCAAGAATTGTCAGTTCTACACCAAAGCTGGCGAAGTTAAAGGTCAAGAAGTAGGCAAGTGTCTAATGTTGCCTGCAGGTATGGTTGCGAGTACCGGCTGGTGTATGTCCTGGACGAAGAAGGCATAACAGTAGGTGAGGTCTTTTGACGCATCAAGCACCCACTTTATATGACCAAATCGGCGCGGATTTCATTCGTCAGTGTCTGACTGTTTTCTACGAGCGTGCCTTTGTCGATGGCATCATCGGTCATTTCTTTTTTGAAAAGGACCGTTTGCACATCACGGAGCAGCAGATAGATTTTGCTACGGCTATGCTCGGTGGTCCGCGCCGCTACCGAGGCAAGCCGCTTGCCGGTGCGCACGCGAATCTTAATATCCGTCGCCCCCATTTTATGCGTCGGCAGGTGTTAATGGCCGAAGTCTTGGATGAGCTGGGATTAGCCTCTGACCTGCGCGATGCTTGGTTGGCTCTGGAAGAAAATCTACGCGCGGTAGTGAGCCGGGGTTAAGTTTACTGCCGCAGCGCCGCATTCCCATTGTTGATGGGGTCTATTTTGACTACATAGTAACTAAGGTCGGTTGATTTTGTTGACCAGCCCTTCGGTGATTCATGTCGACATGGACTTTTTGCACATGGGGGCATTTATATGAATCAGGCAAAACATTATGTTTTTAGCTTTGCATTCCTGGGGCTCGTGTCCTGCGTCTCAACTGAATCTGCCCAATTACCGCGGGAACCGTTGACGCCGGTACCTGGGCGGCCGCTGATATATCCGACCGGGTCAATGGACATCAGAGCTCCGTCCGGCGTGGAGCAAAAACAAGAACCTTGTCGCCCAGGATCCGAGATTGGTCAAGGGCGGGTACTGCTGCCACAGATCGAACTAGGTATCAGTTACCCAGTAGGTGGCGCTGATGATAAACGCACCCAAGTGATTCCTTATGTGAGAAGCGGCTGCGTTTCAAGTGTCCCAGCCATGTAGAGCGCAGCCCGTGCCGAGGGTTCCTCTAGCTCAGCATCTGGCCCCGAAAAGCGGGGGTTAGTCCCAAACTTCGCTTTAGCGTGAGTGGGTGCTAAAATTAGTGAGAAGTCGGCCTATTCTGGGGAAGCTGGTGAGAATCCGGCACTGTGCCGCAACGGTGTGTGACGTTTCCCTCGTGGTCACGTTCACGAGTCCGATCGCCAGGTAGGTTTTTAATCTCTCGAGCAAGGGGAACTATTCCATGGTGAGATCTGTACTGAATACTAGTGCTGGGCGCCGATGTGCTGGCCTACTGCCTTTAGTAGTTACCGCAGCGGTCACTCAAGGGCTGGGTGCATGCGGGAAAAAGGCAAGTGATGAGGCTACTAGCACGGCGACGCCGTATTCGGGAATCGCGATCGCTGCGGTTGCTCCAGATTACTCTTCATCTAAGCTGTATTTTCAAAGTTTGAAAGACGGGTTGCCGACAGGCGACATAAAAACCTTGCTCACCGGTGAGTCCGGTGACCCACTGCCGATCACGCTCGATAATAAGCTCTACTTCTTTAATCGCGTGGCAACGAGCTCAAACTTTCGGACACTTGATCCCAAACAAGCTGATGGTGCGCCTACGACTCAGATCAAGACTGAGAAAGCTGGTGTCGGTGATCCCCAGGATGGATTAATGTTGTCTGGAAACAGGCTTTTATTAGCTCATTTGGCCGGTAAGCTAGTTGTGGTTAATCCAGCGGATGGGTCAGTCAAGCAAGAGATTACTGCTGACTGGGATCTGGGTAGCGACGCAGCGGACTTGCTCAGGCCTGTTGCATTTTACGTTCAAGCAAACTCAGTCTCCCGTGAGATTTATGTTTTGCATCAGGGTCAAAAAGCAGATTTTTCTGGCTATAACAACTCTCAGCAATTATTCATCCTCAAAGACGATGGTAGCCAATTAACGGTTGTCGACGTCGATTCGACAAAGGCAAAGATCCAGGGCATTAAGCTTAACGTTTTCAATCCTCAGATCATCGTTGGCACTACCGATCCCGCCAAGCCAATCGTGGCCGGCTTTTGCACTGTCTTTGACACGGTAAGTCCATGCACCTCAGGTTTTGAGCGTGTTGACTTAGCTAACCGCTCTAGTGCCCTGATTTTTGACCGCTCTACTGCGACTGAAAAAGGCAACGGTAATGTGGTTGGCACAAAGAGCGGCAAATTCTATGCTGCAGTCGCGACATCAGACGGTGCCGGTGGATACAAAAGTCAGATTCAAGTTTTTGATCCAACGGCAGCAACAGCCAAGACTTTTTACGAGCTCACTGATACTAGCTATGCTGCTTATGCTATCGGCTACGATCTTAGTGCCAATCGCTTATATGTAGGCGAAAAGAAGTCGGACCAAACGGGACAGTTTGCTATCTTTGACTTAAGCACTGAGGGCAGCACTCCAACAAATCTAGCATTACCTTTGCCTCCTTATAAGGTCGCGTTCGTACCTTGATGATATCGATCCTCTTCGCCAGTTTAATAGGTCTTTCTACTGTTGCCGCAGCCAACCCTGCGGCAACAGATTCTGTACAAGATAGGGCAGATCCAGCTCCTAACGTAGTAGAAGTTTGGGGGCCGCGCGCTGAGGCCGTGCGATCGCAGCGCGCCGGACAAAGTGTTATGATCCGACCTGAGGACGAGACCAGATTTGACAGTCGTGTGCACTTACGGAGCGAAGCGAATTTAACGCTGCCGGAGACAGGTCGAACCAACGCTTCAGGCTTTACGTTGCCACGGGTTCGCGGTCAAGACTCGCGGTTCACGGAAGTCTACCTCGATGGCTTGCGTATCCAAGATCCTTATGTGGGTTTTCCATTTATTGACGATCTTGATTTGCGTGCCTGCGGCGAGATGTCTATTTACGTGGGGAATCCACCTCCATCAATTCCAACGGTGAATCCCAATGGAGCTATATCTTATCGAATGTTCACGCCGAGTTCGCGTCGCCAACAGGCTGGTGTGTCTGTAGGTCGTCCGTATGGCACTGCAGTTTGGGCTTTAGGGCGACACAACTCAGATGACGGCAGTGCGATACGCCTCTATGCCAGAGAGCATTGGACTACCGGTCGATATTCTTACTACGACGATAACTCTACGCCCTATAATAAAGCCGATGATTTTTATAGCGAAAGGACTCATGCGGATCGTCGTGCGCGGCAATTTCTGCCAACGTTCAGTTGGGAGCATGATGGTCACCGCATTGCTGGATTAGGTCTCTGGAATGACGCATATACCAGTCTGCCTTCTCGTTTGAGCAGCCTTCCAAGCTTGGCTACTGAGTACTCGCGCCACCGAGTCGGCCGTTTACTCTATAGTTACCAGCCCAATAAGGCGCCAGCTGTTGTGCCAATTAGCTTGGGCATGGAGGTCGGCCGCTATGATGATAATACGGATGTTTTGGACCCCAGTAATAGCGTGCTTGGTCTGGTGAAATCGAGCTCTCAGCGACTGCTGTCTACTAGCGGTGCCATCAATTCAAAGTGGCAATTTACTGCTGACGAGCATCCTTCGATGTTTTATCTGCGGGGAGAAACTAGTGACACTCGCATAGACGCATCAAATAGTGCAACGGATGGACTTACGGTCAGGCGAAAGCAGATCCTGTTCTATTCGGGTTTAGACTGGGCTTTAAGCAGCAGCTTGAGTGCAGAGTTAAAAACCATGATTACAGTACAAGAGGACAAATTATCTGGCCAAAAAAACTTAGATTCTCTGCTGCTTTCGAATCAAGCAAAACGCACCGTGATTCAGGGCTCATCAGCAGGTTTGGCCTGGCAAATAGATCGATTAATGCTTTACGGGCAATTAGCTAAGATAAAACGCCCACCAACTTTGCTGGAATCTTTTGGTGACGGAGCTTTGATTCGCGATAACTTGCGATTAGTGCCTGAGGTCACAGTGCATCGGGAGCTAGGGCTTCAGTGGCGTCACTCCGAGCTGCCGGAACTTGTGTCACCTCTCTCGCAGATTAGTTTGCGAACGGCCGTGTTCCGTGACGACACTAATGACCGGATTATTCTACTTCCTTCTGTGGCGCAAACTATGCGGGCACAAAACGCAATTAGCACTCAAATCAATGGAATTGAGATTGCTGGTGATGCGACTGCGGGCGCAACCACATTAGCCGCTGGTTATGCGAATCTGCTGCCGATGGATTATAGTGTTCCAAAACGCTCAAGAATCATCCCAGGTGTTGCTACGCACGTTGCAACTGCTAGCATTAGCCAGATGATATCGGTGATGACTTTGCGTTGGGCAACAAGATATCAAAGTCAGATCTGGCGTGATTCAGAGAATACGATCGCCGTGCCTAGCTATACGGTTCACGACGCTACAGTGGACGCGAAGTTGTCTTTTGTTTCCGTCGGTTTTGGCGTTTTTAATGTCACTGATCAGCGTCGTCTGGCGATTGCAGCCTCAGGTACGAAAGCAAATGTCGGCTATACGTCGTATAGCGACTACGCTGGGATGCCCTTGCCGGGGCGACAGTGGCGCCTGAGTCTCTCGGCAGCCTGGTGATTAGTTTTGTTAGCAATTTTATTCAGCACATAAACTTTGTGAGACTATTTACTCAGCTGCGACAGATTCCACCTATTACTACCAAGCTCTGCTTTCACCCCAAACACTCTCTCGGCCAAACCTTGGCTCAGTGCTTCGTGTAAGCCGCCACTGCCAACCACGCGACCTCTATGCAGGCAGACAAACTGGTCAGTAAGTTGCGCGGCAAGGGATAAATCGTGCATGGATATAACGACGCCCACTCCTTGCTCTGCGCGCTTACGCAAGATGTCGAGGACGACAAACGATGTTTGTAAATCCAGATTAGTTAGGGGCTCGTCGAGTAACAGATAATCCACAGGTCCTACCAGAGCGCGCGCTAACATGACTCGCTGGCGCTCGCCACTTGATAGTTTCCAGACCTGCCGGTCAGCCAGTTCTGCGGCGCAGACCTCTGTTAAAGCTGACATGGCTGCCTGGTCATCGCTTTTGCTCGGTGAGCCCAGATGCCAAGGATACAGACCCATGCGTACTATTTCGAAGACGCTAAAGTTAAAGGCTACCTGAGTCACTGCGGGCATCCACGCACAGAGCCGACTGTGAGCTAGTCGATCTTGTCCAGCGCCTGTGATGCGCCCAGTCTGCAGCGGTAAAAGACCAGCCGCTAATTTAAGCAGCGTCGATTTCCCTGCCCCATTTGGGCCAAGCAGAGCGGTGATTTTTCCGCGTGGGAAACTAGCTGTACAATCGGCAAGGATCGTTTGACCCCCGTATAAAAAGCTTAGCTCTGATACGCCTAGATTGGACTGGTTTTGCATGATCACTCCGCGCTTCGACGCATGGATAGGAGCATCAGGAAGAACGGTGCGCCCAGCATTGCCGTTAATATGCTAGCCGGTAGCTCAGCAGGCGCCCTTATATGACGTGCCATGAGATCGGCGAAAAGAACCAAGCACGCTCCTTGAACGGCTGATAATGCTAGCAGCTGGCGGTGTGAAGGACCTGCTAGATGCCTCGCTACATGCGGCACCATCAGGCCGACAAATGGTAAGGCTCCGGCGGCGGAGACCGAGCCCGCTACCAGTAACCCAATAACGGCAAGGGTCCATCGCCTAAGACTTCGCGTATCTATCGACAGCGATGAGGCCGTCTCCTCACCGAGACTTAGAACGTCTAACGGGCGTGCTAGTTTGAATGCTGCCAATAGTCCGACCGCGAAGGTCGTCAAAGCAATCACAACATGTTCAAGGCCTTTGCCTTGGAATCCGCCTATGAGAAAGGCTAGAGCACGCCCAGCACGGCCGGGCTCTTCCAAAGCGACCGTAATTAAAAGCGATGTTGCGGCGCCAAGTAGTGCGTTGATAGCGAATCCAGAAAGCATCAAATTAGCGATAGGGGAGGCAAACCCGCTCGAGCCATCAGAGCTGCCTCTGCCAGAGATACTAACGGCTAAGCCGGTTGCCGCGCTAGCTCCAACAAATGCTGCTAACGGTAATAACAGCGGGTGCCAATAAGCTAAGCCAAGATAAAATGCGACGGCAGCAGCTACACTGCCTCCAGCTTCGCTACCCAGCACGGTCGGGCTAGCAAGGTGTTCGCGAAAGAGTCCTTGAGCGAGGACTCCGGCTACTGCCAAAGCTGCGCCGACAAATGCGGCTGTAAGTGTCCTCGGTAATCTCAGTTGAGCAAAAACCGTCCAAGCAAGGCCGGCACTTTCAGTGGGCTGACTGCCTTGAAGTTTGGCGATGAAGCCTTGCAGAGTTTCGGCTGCTGAAACATCGGCACTACCACTTGCGACGTTCGCGATCATGCCGAGTAGCAAAAGGGCGATGCTCGCCAGCCAAATTATTTGATTGCTGCGTGGGTGACTCATAAACTCTTCTTGTCTGTTGCCGCGCTTTGCATTGCCGCTGCAGCTGTATTGAGTTTGCGAACTGCTTTTACAATATGCGGTGAGACGGCCGAGAGTTCGGCATCAGGAATGATAATAATGCGTTGCTCACGCCAAGCTCTGAGATGCTCAATCCCTGCAATAAGCTTTAGGGCGTTGAGCTCATGCTGGCGGTCTTCCGGCTGTGCGCCGCCCACGACAATAGCATCAGGATCAAGTTTAATTAGAGTCTCGGCTCCAAGTTTCTTCCATCCCTGCACCACACCAGCGCCGATATTGCGTGTCCCTGCAGCGCTTGCAATTGCGTCGAATAAAGTGCCACTACCACTCACTACGCCGTCAGCATAGATGTGGAGTACGCTGAACGCAGGTAATTTCTTGTCTTTAGAAGCAGTCTCTATGTTTTTTAGCTGAAGTTTCATGCCAGCAATCACCTGGGCCGCTGCGCTTTCTTCGCCCATGCGTTTGCCGAGGTCCAGAATCGTGCGCTCGATGCCATTTATATCGCTGATATCTGAGATGAGGTACTGAGGTAATTTTAGTTGTTCAAATCGGCTTAATATTTCGGGGCGGCTAAAGCTAGCGAGTACCACTAAATCTGGTTTTAGTTTCAACGCCTGTTCGATATCGCCGGAGAATCGGTGGCGAATAATCTCTGAAACTGGGGGTAAATTGCTGTAGCTTGGATCATCAGCGAAGCGTGATACGGCTATAAGTCGCGATAGCGCCTTAGTGCAAGGCGTCGGAGTACATGACTCCAGCAATATAGCTGTAATTATTTCATCGCCTGCTACGGAGCCCGACAGCACTCGCTCAGCTTTGCTGGAATTAGCCGCAACTGCCTTTAGACTGGCCATACTAGCAGTGATGCAGAAGACAGAAGCAGCGGCCGCCGCTCTGAGTCGAGTTGCCCATTGCATGGTCACAATTTCACCCCGACTAGCTTTTCCTGGACTCATAGCAACATCCAAGATTTGCAGATTTTTCAAATATATTAGGTAATTGTAAGTGATTGTCTGGTGGCTAGTCAATGTCACCAATCGTCGGTAGTATGCGGCACTCCCTGTTTCGGAGTTGAGTCACTGAGGCCGTGTCATGGATTCTGTTAATTTAAGCCCGACCAGGCATAGCCTTTTGCTAGCTAGTAATATTAGCCAGCGCAGGACTTTTATCGAGTGGACCCTGCCAGGCCCTGCCAAGACTATGAGTTGGGCGCTAATGGGTGGGGGGCGCAGTATCCACCGGAGCATAGCTTGGCTCCATGTGAACAACGATGAACTTGGTCTTAACGTTTGTCCGCGCCGTTTCTTGCGCCAGCAGCGCGCGGCATGCGAGCTTGATTCCCGCTTGGTCCTTATGACCAGCGCTTATCTTCAACATGTTCAATATCACGTTACGCGAATTGATGATGTTGAGGCTGTAACCGTCGCAACTGTCGGCTTGGGCAACGCGCTAAGAGTGGGCGATGCAATCAACTCAGCAGGCAGCTCTAGGAAAAAGGTCGGGACTATCAATATCGGTTGCTGGGTTAATCAAACATTGAGCGAGAGTGCTATGTACGAAGCTCTCAGCTTGATGGCTGAGGCAAAAGCAGTCACCGTATCGGACTTAAATATTCGTAGTCTTGTGAGTGGGGCACCAGCAACTGGCACAGGAACTGACTGCAAGGTCTTAGCAAGTGCTACAGGCGGTATGATGAATCGCTATGCCGGTAAGCACACTGCCGTGGGTAGCGCGATAGGAGCCGGAGTGGCCGCGGCAGTATCGAGTGGAGTCAACGTTTGGTTAAAACTCAACCAAGGCCATCCGGTCAGTCCTTTGGCTTCGCCGTTGTGAAATTGGGTGTGATTAGTCGCGTCAAAGTCGATATTGCGGGCTTGTCAGCGACCTTATTCGCCGACAACACGGTAAAGAGCACTATCTACGTCCGATATCCCATTCCAGACTTTGCCGTTCACCATCACCGCTAAATCTTCTCTGGTCGGGCGCTTAGTGGCTGCACCCACATTGCCTCCAACTACGGGATTTATTCTTTGGGTTTCGGGCGCACTGCAAGCGGCAAGAAAAACGCCAACCACTAACGTGACTGCAGAAATTTTTTTATTAAAAGCTTTCAAAGTTGGTTCGCTCCGCTTATTTGTTGGTATTTTTTGACGTGTCGATAAGCATGAATCGGCGCACAGCTAGAAGTGCACCATCCTCGGCGTAAGCGAGGGCCGTAAACGGTTGCTTTAGGTACGGGATCTGATCAGCGCGGACAAAATGTGCGCCAAAAAAGCTGCGCTCCTTGATGATCTTGGTTCGCGGAATGGTTGCCTGTTGTTCTTCAAGCGTCAGGGCACGCTTGACTTTGCAGGTGTCTACTGGCTCGAAGCAGAGGGCAATCCGGTCGACATCGCCATCGGCGGCAAACATAAGCCCAGTTTCATCATCACCATCGTCACGATCGACAACGGCCAGCCTGATGGCGTCGACGCTGCCATCAGCGCTCTTCAGAAACGCTTGTCGAATGGCGTCCGACACCTTCAGAGTAGATTTATCGATGTTCTGCAGCATGCGATCTAACCAGGCGCCAGCTTCTTCCACGACGGAATCGTTCGCCTTAGCAGCTGCTGCCGGTACCTTGAGTCCAGGCGCCGCAGGGGCAGGCGAGCTAGGCTGCGAAGCCACTGAGCTCGGAGGGACGGCCGCAGGCGCTGGCGCAGGTTTTGGAGCGGGCGGTGGTGGTGGCGGAGGCACGGCAGCTACTGGTGCTGGATTTGAAGGAGAATCCCAGCGGGCCGGTGGTAGCACTACCGTTAGGAATTTGAAGGTCCGCGGCAGATTGTTGCGGATAAAGGCCTGTGAATTAGGCGAGCAGTAGAAATTGGCGTAGGATTCGGCCCAAGCTTCTCCCGGGCTGGACTTGGCATAACCGCGGATCAGTCCACCTTTGCTATTGAGTTCAGCGACTACATCACGCAATGCTTGATCAAAATTTTTGTACTCGGTATTTTGCGCCGCCTCTCGCGCCACAATCTCCACGGCGTGCCCAACTTCATGCTGCATGGCGAAGCCCGCCTGACTACCACCAGTGGTGATACTAGTTGCAACCATGCCGCGAAACCCATTCTTCGTGCTGCCTGAGCTTAACGTGGTCAATCCTGCTACCCCAAAAAACAAGGCCGCTGGCTTCACGCCGGAAAGGCGTCGGTTACTAAACGTCCATAGCAAATGATCCAAGTCTCGGTCGGGAATTCCAGCCAGTCTGTTCTTGGCGATCTCCATTTGATTACCTTGAAAGCCGGTCAGAAAGCCTGAGGGTAGGTTGCTTATGTATTCCATGCGCTTCGCATCGTGCGGCACACACTGCTGATCGCTTTCCTGCAAATAACGCAAATGGTTATCGGCCGCTTCCTTCTTGCTACAGCTGGACATTGTTAGGGCCAGAACGGGCAAAAGCGTCGCAAAGTAGATCGTTGGCGGGGAGGGGATTCGCATGTTCGTGGTTTCCACTAAAAGGTAGGGCATAGGCACCCTCAAGACGTTCACCTATCGGCGTGATCGGCCGGCTACTTGAGGTGTCAACAATTACAATGTTATTCGAAGCTACAAACAGTGAGTTAAGTCAGTTGGTAACGTCGTCCTGCCTGGGCATCTTTGGAGTGTCACGGTCCCGCGGGCAATCAAAACGCTCGCTGCGCAAAAAAATACCTTTTGATAACAGGGTGCTACCGTTGAGTGACGGCGCTTAGCTAAAGTTAAGCCGAAATTGGGGCGATGCCGAAATACAAATAAATATCAGTACCCCGTGATTACTAATCCCTGCCGCATTGCCATCAGGGTAATCGCCACGATTTTTATAGAGGTAACCGATGGGATCTTCTGACAAGAAACGTCATCAGTTCATTCATTTGGTAACCATGATCTGTGTCTTCGGTGTCGCGGCATGTGATCGACAACCGCCGTCCTTTAACGAGGTCAGTCGTGAATATGTAGATGAGGATCTGACAAGCTCTCAGACACGTTCCAATGAAGCTGATAAAGGTGAGGGCGAGCGGGAGCGTGGGTCGGAAGACTCGAAGTCGACAGCGGAAGATGCGGACCGTAATTCAGGAAGGTACCCCGGTAATAATCCGGGAGGCAGTGGCGACGACACCACTTCTGAGCCCGGCGTTCCAGGCATTTCGGATGCGTTGGCAGTGAACTGGACCCTACCGTGTGAACCTTCTAGTGCAATCAGCTCTGGAACTATTGTTGGCGGAGGCCGCCATCAAGTTGCGGTAGACAGCCAGTCCAAGCTGGACGTTACATTCACTGGGTCTGTTTGTAAGCCTGCTAATACTCCCAGAGACTTGGTGTTTGTCGTGGACGTGACTGGTTCCATGGGGGGCGGTGCCGGCAATGACTTCAATCACGATCCGCATGTCAACGGCACCTGCGGGCGACTGGAAGCTATTCGACACGTATTATCGATGATGCCAAATGATGGTTCAGCGCGTGTTAGTTTAATGACTTTTAACTCGCGGATTGCGGCTAAATCGAGGCAGTTTTTTGCCACAGGCGAGCAGTTGATGGATGATCTGCAAAGAGGTAAACGGGATTCTATTGATAATATTATCTGCGCCGCTGATGGAGTGACCGATTACAGTGTTGCCCTCAATGGTGCGCGGCAAATGTTGGCAAATCATGGTCGAGCTGAGGCGCAAAAAGAGGTCTATTTCATATCTGATGGAGTCCCAACCGTTAATAATGGCGTTAGAGAAGCTCAGTCACTGCGCGCATCCGGTGTGATCATTGCGCCCATCATGCTGATTGGTGACGAGTGGCTGCTACGCGATCATATCGCTAGCCGCGACTCGCAAGGCCAACCTTTGTTTCGTAAGGTAGGGGAGGCAAGCAAGTTAGCCGATGCCCTGGCTGAACTCTCAATGAACCGCCTGACCAAGGTGGAACTGCGCTATAGGCCGATGAATTCTGGCATCTGGCGCTCTGCTAACGTACGCGAGCGGCTGAGTGGCTATAACTTCCAGCTGCCAGCAATCACTTTTAGTTTGCTCGAAGACTCTGAGTTTGAGGTCATTCTCGATGCTCTTGATAGCCGCGGAAATCACTCCTTGGTGCGGGGGCAGCTTCACGCTACAGCGCAGTGAGCTCGACTCCAAAGTTTCACGGCATCAGTGGCTGGACGCTTTGATCTCTGACCAAATCCGGTCATAGATGGATGTGGCGGAACCCAGGTCCTTCATCGTTTCGCAGTGGATTAGTGCTTCTGCTGGGGGAAAAAGTACGGGGTGGCGTTGTAGCTCTGGTGGTAGTAGGGCGCGAGTCCCTATGATGACGGGGCCGTACATCATGCGCCGCACAAAGTCGGCGTTGGTACTGGGTTCGTATAGATAATTGATAAATTGGTATGCTGCCTCGATGTGCGTCGCCCCCTTGGGAATGACTATATTATCGATCGCCAGGGTTCCGCCCTCTTTGGGGATTATAAAACTAATAGCTTTACCACTATCTCTAGCAGCCACGAGGGCCTCACCCGAGTATATGTGGGCCATCACTACTTCCCCGGAGGTTAGCAGGCTGGAGGGGCTGGCGTTGAAGGCTTTTAATTGCGGCTTGGCTGCTATCAGAGCGCTCTTGGCCAGAGCTAACTCTTTTGGATCCGTGGAGTTGAGGCTAGCTCCGTTGAGTTTGAGAGCCGCACCAATTGCTTCACGGAAATCATCCAGCACCGTGGCGCGGTCCCTTACTTTGTCATTGCGCAGCAGATCTCCCCAACTGGTCACGGGACTTGGGTATGCCGCAGTATTGACCCCTATGCCAGTGATGGTCCATGCGTAGGGGAGTGACCACTTATTTTCGGGATCGTAGTCTTTACCCAGGAATTTGCTGTCGACATTGCGCAAGTTTTGAATTTTGCCTTTGTCTAGTTCGCGCACCATACCCAGCTTAATCATTGCGGGGACCATGTAGTCCGTTGGTAGGACAAGGTCATATCCGGTTGCACCAGCCTGCAGTTTGGCGATTAGTTCTTCATTAGACGCATAATTTGACACGCGCACTTTGATGCCTGTTCTACGCGTAAATTCCTCCAGTATTTGAGGCGAGGTGTAGTCTGCCCAGATATATAAATTGAGCACCTTTTCCGACTTCTCGCCGGCGGGCGGTACGTTTCCCACATCCTGACGCTTTTTAAACAACGTGCAGCCGGATAGAACTGTGGCGACCAGAGTAGTTAGCAATAGCCTGCTTAATTTCATAAAGTTGGTCTTGTCCAAGGCTGGTCTCCAGTGCCGCTGTCAGCGCCAAATTTTCGAAATTCCACTTACCGTGAGTTAGTAAGATATTACCAGGCTTTTTCTTCTCTCCCGAATTATGTATTTTCTTCTATGCGTTATTGACCTGGGCAACCTCAGCCATGTTGAATGGACAAATTTGATGCTAAGTATCGTGGACGTTGACAAGAGCTATGGTAGCCAGCGAGTTCTGACGTCCGTCTCTTTGCAATTAGGTGGCGGGGAATTCTTCTCCATTCTCGGGCCTAGTGGCTGTGGCAAATCGACTTTGCTAAGAATCCTGGCGGGATTTGAGCGCCCAGATCAGGGCCGTGTGCTGCTGAACGGCGCTGATATCACAGCAGTAGCTCCGCACAGTCGACCAATGAATATGGTGTTTCAGCGCTATGCCTTGTTTCCGCACATGAATGTTGCTGAAAATGTTGGCTTTAGTCTGCGAATCAAGAAGGTGGAGCCGGCGGAGCGTCGGCGATTGGTGGATGAGGCTTTAAATCTGGTCGCAATGGCAAGCTTTGCCGATCGCCCAATTGACAAGCTATCCGGTGGACAACAGCAAAGGGTGGCCCTGGCTCGGGCCATTGTCAGTCGCCCCAAGGTGTTGCTGCTCGACGAGCCTCTAAGCGCCCTAGATCTGCAGTTGCGCCTACATATGCAGGCGGAATTACGCTCTCTACAGAGGCGCCTCGGGATGACCTTTGTCTTCGTGACCCATGACCAGGGCGAGGCTCTAGCCATGTCTGACCGCTTAGCGGTGATCAATCAAGGGCGCATTGTTCAGGTGGGTACACCGTCAGAGGTCTATGAACAGCCAGATAATGCTTTCGTCGCCACCTTTTTGGGCTCTATGAACTGCCTGGTCGGTCAATATATGGGGCGTGTTGACGGTAGGCGGCAGCATGGTTGGGTCGATTTGGGGGATGGACAACATTGCGCAGTGCGACTTCCCGACACGACTGCGGTCATCCCGCTGGGGGCCACGGTCCAGGTCTTTATTCGCCCCGAGAAGGTCAGACTTTCTGGCGTTGGTTTGCAGGCTGCGCCATCTTCCGGCCTGGGGCATCAGGACAATGAGTTACCCGCTCTGATGACTGATGTTGCCTATCGCGGGGCGACCGTAGAATTTTGCGCCAAACTGGCTACGCAAGCAGCTCCCATGTCGGCCATTATGTTAAACGGTGATTTTGCTAGTGCGCAGCCTAAAGTGGGTGCAAAGGTGCGGCTAGGATTTGCCGCTGATGATGCTTGGATCCTGTCAGGCGGGGCTTCGG
This sequence comes from uncultured Pseudomonadota bacterium, assembly GCA_903915625.1. Taxonomy (GTDB): domain Bacteria; phylum Bdellovibrionota_B; class Oligoflexia; order Oligoflexales; family CAIYRB01; genus CAIYRB01. The sequence continues at coordinate 68,207 of CAIWTN010000059.1, forward strand.
TATGACTAAAAGAAGCGGCATACTGGCGTTGCCACTTATGCTTTGGCTGGTTTGGTTTCTAGTCATGCCTATCGCCTTTGTTCTGATTTATAGTCTGCTCCAGCGCGGTTCTTACGGTGAGATCATCTGGACGTTGACGTTCGATAACTACCTACGCGCTCTAGACCCACTCTATTTTCAAATTTTCGTTAAAAGTTTGCTGTTAACTAGTCTGACAACCATTCTTTGTTTGGCGCTAGGGTTGCCGCTTGCATACACCATCGCAACCGCAGCTAAGCGCTGGCGACCATTGCTGATTTCGCTTTTGATGTTGCCTTTTCTAACGAATTTTATCGTGCGAGTTTATGCGATTCGTTTGATTTTAGGTGGCGAGGGACCAATCAATGCGGTGCTAGTTGCCAGCGGTCTAGTGTCAAACCCTGTGATTATGACGGATTCATTATTCGCGGTAGCAGTGGGGATGTTGGCTAACTACCTTCCGTTTATGACGCTGCCAATCTATGTGGTTCTAGAAAAAATGGACTTCTCGCTGCTGGAGGCTGCGGCTGATCTGGGCGCCCGTCGACTGGTTGTATTAACGCGCGTTATTTTACCAATCAGTATGCCCGGGATTATGTCAGGCACTCTCTTAGTGTTTGTACCGGTTCTAGGCGAGTACATGATTCCTGATCTTCTTGGTGGAGCTAAGACTATGCTCCTCGGGAATTTAATCACCGAACAGTTCCTAAAAGTCCGAGACTGGCCGTTTGGGGCCGCTCTGGCTATGCTGCTCATCTTAGTCATGCTAGCTAGTTTTGCCCTGCAGCGTTTGATTGGCGGCAAGGGAGGTCGACTTGTCCATCCGTGAGGAAAATCCTCGTCCGCGTCCGCATGTTACTGCCTATATAGTCACGGTGGGTGCCTATGCTTTGCTCCTGTTGCCGTTACTAGCAGTGCTGAGTTATTCATTTATGGAGCCGGTAGTAGGCGCGGGAGCTACGACTTGGCGCCTCAGCTTGGTGTGGTACGACCGCCTTTTTCATAACGAAGCGATCGCTAAGACTCTGGTCACAAGTTTGCAAGTCGCATCTTGTGCAACTCTCGTGGCGACTTTCATCGGTGTCGCAGGAGCTATTGCTCTCGAGCGAGGCAACTTCCCAGGGCGTCGATTGCTGGTAACTTTGACGATGGTGCCCTTAGTCATGCCAGAACTGGTGATGGGCCTAGCCTCACTTATTTGGTTTTCCTTGCAAGGTCTAGAGCTGGGCATTCATACGTTAATTATGGGTCATGCAACCTTTGCTCTGGCTTATGTCATCACGATTGTGAGGGCGCGGCTGGCGAATTTCGACGGTAGTCTTGAGGAAGCGGCTGCCGATTTAGGCGCGACGCCCGGGGTCGTGTTTCGCAAGATCACCTTGCCGATCATCGCGCCCGCGGTTGGTGCAGGTGCGATGATGGCCTTTACCTTATCGTTTGATGATTTTCTTATCAGTTTTTTTACGGCCGGAGTCGATTCAGATACACTGCCGATGCGCCTCTATTCCATGATTCGATTCGGCCTAAATCGTGAAATCTACGCTCTTTCCAGCATGCTGATTCTGGTGACAACTTTAGGCATCGTAGTTAGTTACCGACTCAGGCGGGTCTAGTTTTTTGTTCAGAAGCTCCCATGCAATAAAGTCTTTCTCTTAAAATCCATTTCTTTACTCTCATTCAGTTTTCCTTGTTCCCTAATAGTGGTATGCCGGACATGTGATGCCTTGTGACGTTAGCCTGTCAGAGCGTGGATAGATTTTTATCCAGCATAATGGGAGGTGGATCATGGAACGGCTTAAGTTAGGGCTTAGCGCGCTTTTGGTCGCAGCAGGCACCTGGACAGCAAGTTATGCCGTGCCTGCGGGCGCTGCTGAATCCGAACAGCCGATGAAGCTCGGCGTATTTTTTGGTTCTTACGGTGACGTCGATAGCGGTGATGAGGCGTACGAGCTAGTCACTACGACCTTGCAAGACCCTGATATGGTTCCTTTACCGGCGCTGGCTCGGCACGCCCTAGCTCAGTTGGGCTGGCTGCTCAAAAATAAGTTAATTCGCGAAGAATATTTGGCTATCGGCGGGAAGAGCAACTACCGCGCTACGTCGCAGGCGCAGGCAGACCTAGTGGCCGAGAACCTTCGGCAGAGAGGCTACGATGCCAAAGGATACACTGGATTTGCGTTTACCTTCCCGCATGTCGAGGCTGGCATGGCCAAGGCCGAGCGCGACGGCGTTAACCGCCTTGTGGTGTTTTATCAGGGTGCCCAGCATTCCCGTGTCACGAGTCACATTATTTTTCGCGAGGTGAAGAAGTATCTTAATGCGCATCCAAATTGGCGGGTGAAGGTTACGGCGGTAAAAAGTTTTTCCGCTGACCAACGTTTTGTCGACCTTGTCGCAGACAGCATTCAGTCTCAGATCGATACCAATTATGCAGCAGTTGCACCCTCTGATGTCTGCATTTTCTTACCTATGCATGGCAATATCATGAAGTGGATTAATCAAGGAGACCCATCTTACAACCAAATGATGGCAGTGGTAGATGAGTTGCGACTGCGCTTCTCTGAACATCCAATTTATTTTGGCTTTCAAAATCATGATGAGGCTCCATTACTTAAGTGGACTCAGCCGAAGGATCGACATGCAATTGAGCAGCTAGCCAGAGACCATTGCAGCAAAGTAGTCATCAACGGCCGTATTTCCTACACAATCGATAATTTAGAGACCTTGTACGACCATGCAATTATGGAAAAAGAGCACCTAATAGCAGAGTCGCAGAAATTGGGACTGCCAAAACAAGTAGTGGTCGCGTCTATGTTCAACCAAGAGTCTAGCTTTGTTGAGTACCTGACAGATCTGACGGAGGAAGCACTGGCTGGAGTGGGGCGTCTGCTTGAAATTTCCGAAATTGATGCGGTGCGCCCGCCTTTGAGTGATGAAGAGGGTTGAATCTGTCGTAGATTTAAATCGCGACAGAGTCGTGCACGAATACCTTTTGTCCGCTAAACTGATGCGTGTTTTGCAGCTTTACGCCCAATTTTTCTAGGATTTGAGCAGCGACAAACCAAGTCGCCTTTGGGTCCCAGCCGTGGGCGATTTTAATCACTATGCCCAGTCCGTTAGGGTATGCCGGATGATCTACAGCTAAACCGAGTAGACCGTCCGCACCTTCTTTAGCAACGACCTTGCCGTCACCGGCTATGATGATCGCTGTATCCAAACGGTTGCGTCCACCGACCAACTCAGGGTGACGCACCATAGCTGGCCAGATCCAGTCATTCTCTTTTTGTGCGGCTAATGCTGCGAATAGGCTGGCCATCTCTTGCATGGTCATGGTCAGCGTGGGGAGTCCGCAGCCATCCACGGCAGTGACTGCTGGTGTCCAATCGGCCCCGAGCACGGTGCGTAGTGCAGCTAAATAAGCGGCAAAATATGGATGATCAGCACTTAGGTAGTCATGGCGAGACCAGCCGCGCAATTTGCAACCAGCCAAAATCGCGGCATGCTTTCCCGAACATGGGTGATTCCACCGGGTCGGTTTCTTCGCGCGACTTCCGGCCGTTACGAGCGGGAGGGCTGCTGGTGTTTGCAGCCATCTCAAGTCGGCATTGCTGAGTATAGACCTGGCTGCTGCGAGTTGCGCTGTTTCGGCATTATGAGAAGCTAACGCGATGGCCTTAGCCTCCCAGCCAAGCACTGCGTCTAGGTCTTGGGCAAATACTTTGATCTGATAGGGCTTCATCAACGATCTGCCGTAGCACAGCGTTGTGCCGTAACTATGAATCAGTTGGTCGCCGTGCACCCAAGCAACGGCTCCGTGTACCGTCACTTCCGGGACATCTTCTCGGAGACAGTCGAGCAGCGGCACCCATTGATTCTGCACAGTCGTAATCCTAATCTGACTTATTGTAGTCGCGGCGCTACATCGCGCATAAAGCTAGTCATGCTGTTGCGAATTTCTTGCTGATTATGCGTGTTGAAGTCAAACCAAAGCATGAGTCTTTCATCGGACCTGTAACGTTCGCGCAGCATAATGGCTACTTCATCGGCGTTGCCTGCTATAGCGTTGCCGACAGCCTCATTGATCTTGCGATCATCAAAGGTGCCCTCTACAGCACGCCAATAATTAGCTATTGCTTTAGCTGCGGCCACTTTCGCTGCAGCACTTTGCTCTGCTGCGCTGAGGTGGCTGTCGCTGTTGAGGAAAATGAGTGCCGTGCGCGGCATATACCAAGGCAGCCAAGGTCCACCGTCAAGGTGGTAGCATTGCCGCATGCGTTCGTGCGTCGCTTCGATAGTGGCTGATGGGGTGATTGACAAATTGAACACACGGGTGGGCCAGAAGCGGTTGGCCAGCACTTGCGCTGCCGGATCATGAGATCCAATCGTGAGGCGCAACAAATCAAGCGGTGCCTCAAATGGGATGACACCGACGGCAGGGAATTCCCAAAATGGTGCGAAAGCTATGGACTGGATATCGCCTTGGATGCCCGTTTCGCGCTTGTGAGCTGCCACAACATCCTGCCATTCCTCGGTCTTGCGGAAATCTGCTGCAGTTAAAACCTTGGGGGTGATCTCTGAGCTTGATACTTGCCGTTGAGTCAAAGCGCGGAGGAAGATCTCCGTCGCTTCCAAAAATACTTTGCCTTTGAGCACGGACCAGGCAACGCGTTCCGTCTCAGTACGCGCCTTGACGCCGTAGGTAGAGTTAGCAAACGGAAAGCGTCCAGCAGCAAAACCAATCTCAAGAAGGCGGCGCTCGCCGGGAGTAAGGCTGTGGAGCAGCAAGAAAGTCTTGATTGCCTCGGCATGTGCAAGCGGGCCACCGTTGCACATGATGTTGCGAATCGCCGACCCAACATGGATTCTCTTGGTGCAGCCAAAAATCCTGTGCGCTAATTGCAATATATCCGTGTTGACGCCAATCTCGCCGCGAAAGTGCGGTATCACCGCATCCGGGTTCTGTTTTTGCACTTCGCAGGATAAATGGGTCTCGGCTATCCATGCTGTCTCATAGCCTAGCTCATCGGCAAGGCGCACTTGCTCAAAGAAGTGACGCATCATCGTCGCTTCATTGGGCAGCTCGCCATCGACCTCGGTTTGGCAAATGGCGAAGAAAGTATCAAACTTCATGGTCGTCCCCAGTGGCCTAATTATGGACGAACCATATCTTCAGGTCGTACGTGTTTATCGAACTCTTCGGCTGTGATCAGACCAAGTTTTACGGCAGCTTGTTTCAGCGTGGTGTGCTCTTGGTAAGCAGTCTTCGCAACTTTGGCCGCGTTATCGTAGCCAATCACGGGATTCAGTGCGGTCACTAACATCAGCGAATTTTCCACGTGGCGTTTGATCTGCGCAAGATCTGGCTCGATGCCAACCACGCAGTTGTGATTGAAGCTGCCCATAGAATCAGCTAGCAGACGTGTTGATTCGAGCAAATTATGGATGAGTACTGGTTTGAATACGTTGAGTTCGAAATGACCATTGCTGCCGGCAATCCCGATAGTAACGTCGTTGCCCATGACCTGGCAGGCCACCATAGTCAGCGCTTCACACTGCGTAGGGTTTACCTTGCCGGGCATGATGGAGCTACCGGGCTCGTTGGCTGGGAGGATTAACTCACCAATGCCAGAGCGCGGACCGCTACCGAGAAGACGAATGTCGCTGGCTATTTTCATGCAGGCCACGGCGAGTACACGCAGTGCACCGCTAGCAGCAACTACCGCATCATGTGCAGCAAGTGCTGCGAATTTGTTGGGCGCTGAGCGGAACGGGTAGCCAGTCAGTTCAGCAATTTTTTGTGCCACTTTTGCGGCATATTGCGGGTGCGTATTAAGTCCGGTGCCAACGGCGCTGCCACCGAGTGCCAGATCGTATAAACCGTCGAGTGCCTCAACGACCTTTTTCTCAGCGAATTCCAACTGTGCAGCGTAGCCGGAGAATTCTTGTCCAAGGGTCAAGGGCGTCGCGTCCATGAGATGTGTCCGGCCGATCTTAACGATATGGTCGAAGGCGGCGGCTTTCTTCTCAAGCACGAGTCTTAGTGCCTGCAGCTCGGGGATCAAGCGTAGGCGGAAGTCGTTAACCGCAGCGACATGCATGTAGGTTGGGAAGCTGTCGTTCGACGACTGCGACATATTGACATCGTCGTTCGGGTGTACTGGCTTTTTCGATCCTACTTGGCCGCCAGCTAGTTCAATGGCGCGGTTTGATATCACTTCATTGGCATTCATATTACTTTGCGTGCCGCTGCCTGTCTGCCACACGACCAAAGGAAAATGCTCGTCGAGTTTGCCCTCAATCACTTCATCGCAGGCCCGAACAATCAGGTCGCATTTGTCTTTAGGCAACTTGCCGAGGTCACAGTTGACCAAAGCAGCCGCCTTCTTAACGATGCCGAAAGCTCGGATCATACCGCGTGGAAAACGGTGTCCGCCGATTTTGAAGTTTTGCAGAGATCTCTGGGTTTGGGCGCCCCAGTAACGGTCAGCGGGAACGTCAATTGCGCCGATAGAATCTGATTCGCTGCGTGTTTTCATGATGCTGCGGCTCCTAGTTGAGGGGAGTCGGTGCTGCTGCCTTCAGCCGTCACGACTCGGTAGTAAACGTAGAAATAAATTACTGGCAAAATATATAAGAGAGCAGCCAGAATGCCCGTACCGGTACTGACTGCGGCGATCAAGTTTTGCTGGTCAGCAGAAATGTAAGAGGCTGCAAATTCCCCAGTAGTCTCGAGAATAAACGGTAGGGTGTAAGTCAACAGGCCGGCGCCGATGATACGGCTGCGGTGCCCAACGCTAAGGGCTGTGCTCTCCTGGCGCGCATGCCACGGACTGCGGCCTTGGTTCACGACTAGTGGGTCAACAAAGACAAAGCGGCACATGGCATATGCTGCGGCCGCTAATGCCACCGGTAACAGGTAAAGTGGCTGATCGATCTTTAGGACCATCATCAAAATGTAAGCAGGTAAAACCGTGACGATGAGCCACCCAAGCAGGACAAAGCTAATCGCTATGTATGTGGTTAACAAACGAGACCAGTAGCTCGGCATGGCGTCCCAGGCTTGCTTTAGCGTGGCAGGTTCATTGTCGTACCAGCGCTGCGCTAACCAGACGATGCTGCCATTAATGACCGGCATCAGCAAGGCGCCGACTAATCCGAACATCTTGTCAGCGCCGTCAGCGGGTAGCCAGCCCGCCAGGACGGTGATGCCATAGGCCGCGTAGAATGGTCCATACACCAGGCCCGTAAGCTGCAGCAGCGGTAGCTTATGGCGCCAGATTAGTTCCCAGGTTTTGCCTAACACGTGCATAGGGCGTTCCACCTTTCGCAGCCTTTGACGGCCGGCCGCAGCCATTCAGTCGGCTGGTAGGCTGTCCTAAGGGCATCACGATGAAGGCGATTTAAGCACAAGATTTGCGCAGAACCCAGATGAGAATGTGGAGTCAGAGTCAATCTGCCGAAAGAGGGTAGCGTCCGGCCAGCGACTCGGTTAGAAGAGGGAGATGCAACGTCTCCTATCAAATATGATCAAGCTGAGCTTTTCCCTTGGGTGTCTGTGGGGGGGAGCAGTCAACGCGTTGCCCGCATCGGTATCGGCATCGCTAGTCTTGTTTGACCAGGCCGTCGGGCAATTGACGCCGACTAAGCCCGCGGCAGAGGGTTGGCAGAAGCAGGTGACAGCGATGAGGCGGGATTTGGGTGCTCACCCAAGCGATGCCCAAGTGCGTCTTGCACTGAAACAACTGTTCCACGAGGCTGCCGCAGGTGGTGATGTGGCGCGATTATACAGTGATGCAGAACAGAAGTTCTGGTCGAACTCGGCCTGTTTTGGCGACGTTGATGGACCTGGTGGCGATCATGCTGCCGCGGCGCGCCTTCGGCATATTGGCGCTTGGTTCGAACGTCATGGCAACCGTTGGTTTGTCCGCACGGTTCTCAGTGGCGGACCGGCGGCAGATGCGGGCCTAATGCGGGGTGACGAGATCGTTGACGTCAATGGTGCCGCACTCCAACCCGTGGGTAGCTTTAGCAGTTTAGGCAGCGGTCAGAAGGCCGTGGTCCGGTATCGCCGGCTGCCATGGGAAGAGCCAAGACGTGTGCTCGTTGCAACAACAGAAGGTAGCCTAGCTGAGGCTATGGTAAGTCACCTTCGTAGTGGCAATTACTGGCGACAGGTAGACGGCAAACGGGTGCTGTACGTGCCTCTCCTGTTGAGTTGTCGCCCGAGTCTGGCAAGCAGTCTGATGGCGCTGGCCAAGGCTGCCCAGATCAAGGGCGAGGCCATGGTTTTAGATCTCCGCGGTGACTATACGGACGGGGGGCTTACATACTTAGATCCCTTTTTAAGTCTGCCGACCAGTGCTGATACGGTGGCAACGCCATTGTCAGTCGCTCCTTATGCCAAAGCTCTGGTGGTCTTGGTTGACCAAGGCACAGGAGGTGGCCGGGAAAAGTTAGCCGCATTTCTACAAAAACACCGGCGTGCGAAGATCGTTGGAACGCCTACGGCAGGCGCGACGCGTCCGGGCCGTGCTATAGCCCTAACTGCAGGCACAGAGGTGCCGACTGAGGCCGTCCACGACATCATCTGGGTGCCGAGTGCTGGTGAGGCATCGGCTCAGATCCTGCCGGACATTTTGAGCGAGGCATCCTTAGTTTACGCTGCGGGCAGTGATCCCCAGCTGGATCAGGCTTTCAGTGCCGCGGCCAATGCAAAATAGGCCCTGATTGAGGCTAGCCCCTGCATGCAGTATTCTGGAGGTTACAACTTCAGGTGAGGGTTGGCATGCAGAAGAGCGGGAAACCGATCGTTCAGATCCGGCAGGTGGGTAAGGCTTACGGTGGCGAAAACGGGTCGGCGAAAGTGTATGCCTTAGCGAACATCGACCTGGATGTGGAGCCTGGCGAGTTCCTAGCCCTGTCGGGGCCGTCCGGGTCTGGCAAAACGACTCTGCTCAATTTAATTGGTGCGCTGGATGAGCCTTCCGTTGGTTCGATTTCGATTGAAGGCAAAATTTTAGGTCAGATGAAGAAAGCCGAGCTGTCGCGTCTGCGGCGTGACCGGATTGGATTTGTGTTTCAAGCTTACAACTTGATACCCATCATGACGGCTCTGGAAAATGCAGAATTCACCCTGGCACTGCAGGGGCGGCCGAAACATGAGCGGCAGGCTCTCGCCATGCAGGCTCTCAAGCAGGTAGGCCTAGCTGATTACGCGCAGAGATTCCCCAGGGAGCTTTCTGGTGGCCAGCAGCAGCGGGTAGCTATAGCGCGGGCGATTGCGCCGCAGCCAGCAATCATACTGGCGGATGAACCGACCGCTAACTTGGATTCGAAGTCGGCAATATCACTTTTAGATCTGATGCAGGATTTGAACTCACGCCTGTTGGTAACCTTTATCTTTTCCACCCACGATCCGCGGGTGATTGAGCGCGCCAAGCGTATTGTGCCAATGGTCGATGGGCGCATCACATCCGTGCTGAACCCATCGCTCCAGCAGCGGCCCACGCCGGTCGGCGCCGGTTCATAAATAATTTGAGTGGACGCCTCAAATAGGATAAGGACGGGAGCCCTTTCCCGTTGTTTGACTTTTTTTTGCCTTTTCCGTTGAGCCTGGGCTAAGTGCTCAAATTTTCACATCATTTTAATGATGGAGAGGAGTCTTTCCGTGTCCAGAGATAGCGCCCCTAAGACAGGATTGTCGCGTCGTAAGTTTTTCAAAGTATCTGGAGCCGTCGGCGCCGGATCACTTGCAGCCGCTCATAGCAGCGGAATGGCTTTGGCTGCGCGTCGTTCGGTTGAGCGTTTTCCTGAGGAGTTTCGGGAAGTTATCATACTTGGTAGCGGCTTCGGTGGGTCGATTTCAGCGCTGCGCCTAGTTGAGCGCGGTATCGCGGTGACTATTATTGAGCAAGGGCGGCGTTGGGATCAGCCTCTAAAGCCAGGCGAGAAACGCTTTTCAGGCAATCTTTATCCCGACGGTAGGTCAACCTGGTTAAGCTCCCATACGGTCGTGCCCATGGGCCCACCGCTGCCGATTCGCAAGACGACCGGAGTCTTGCAGGGGCGTTATTTAGCCGGCAAGACCGTACTAAACGGGACAGGCTTTGGCGGTGGTTCGATCGCTTGGGGCGGTGTCATGGTGAAGCCGGAAGAGCGCATCTTCAAAATGGTCTTCCCCAAAGAGGTTAGCTTCGATGAGTTGCAGCCGCATTATGACGAGGTAGCGCGTCGGCTAGGCCGGGGCACGATTCCGCAAGACGTGGAACAAAGCGACAACTACAAACACGTTCGCGTCATGAAGGAACACTGCGACCGCGCCGATGTGACTTGGGAACCGATCGCAACATCGACCAACTGGGACATCGTCCGCGATGAGCTTAGCGGTAAAATTCCCGCATCTGTCTCCAAAGGCGAGGCAATTTATGGCGTCAACAGTGGTGCTAAGGGTGGCCTCGACAGAACATATTTGAAAGAGGCTGAAGCTACTGGACTGCTCGAAGTGAAGACACTTCACCAAGTACAATCTCTGGGACGCAATGAGCAGGGTCACTATGTGCTGGAGATCCACGAGCTAGATATCGACGGCAACGTGATAGCACTTAGGACCTTCACCTGCGCTAAATTGTTTTTGAGCGCTGGAACTATCACGACCAATAGCCTACTGGTGAAAGCAAAGGCTAAAGGCGCGCTGCCGGAGTTGAACGACGAAGTTGGCACCGGCTGGGGCAACAACGGTAATGTCTACGCCCTGCGAACTGGATTGCACGAATCGACGGGCAGCATCCAGGGTGGTCCGCCGTCAGTCGGAATCAACGCTCTGGATAATCCAATTACGCCGCTATTTATTGAGCATCCCCAATTACCGGTAGGAATTGATATTCATAGCTTGCTGTACTTCGGTATCGGTATCACTCCGACTCGCGGCACCTTTAAATACGATGCGGCGACGGACAGTGTCAGCATAGATTGGCCAAAGCATGATGACGGTCAAGCAAAGGTCAATGAAGCTCTGTTGGGAATTCTTGCCCGATTGAACGAAGCCAACGGTGGCTGGACCACTAGCCTTTTGACCTATCTGCGTAGCAAAGTTAAAGATGATATCTGCTATCATCCGCTCGGTGGAGTTGTGCTGGGCAAAGCCAGTGACTTTTACGGCCGCGTAAAGGGTTGCGCCGGGCTTTATGTTAACGATGGTTCTATGCTGCCGGGTGCGTCTGGATGTTGCAATCCAGCTATGACAATTGCAGCGATCACAGAGCGGAATATCGCCAACATTCTGGAACACGATTTCGCTTAATCGATACAATCATCTAAGTCGATAATATAGCGGGCTTTCAATGCGCAGTGGCGCTATGGGAGCCCGCTTCTGCATACGCTGGCGAGTCTTCAACTGGTGGTGGCGAGCGCAGTATGGATAGCAGGTAGTTGGCAATCAATTGACTGCCTTTCGTCGTGAAATGAATGCCGTCACCTGTGCGCACTTTAATATCCTGGTGATCAATGCGCAGATACGTGGCAAACCTGCCCTCGCTGCTAGCCACCACTGGTTTTAAAGATACGAAATGCATGCAGTCATGTTTAGCGATGGCATTACGTGCCAGTATGTTGAGCATTTCTGATTTGCGGTGGAGTTTGGTATCTCGCATTGGGGGTAAACCAAGCCAATAACCGCGCTGTGCTGATCTGCAAGTGATGTCCATGATGTCGCTGAGGCGCTTGCGATAAAGGTGCACCCATTGGGAACTACCGTAGCGGACCGGGATACCATTTTCGGTTAAGTTTTGAGAGTCGTTAGTGCCCAGTAATATGAATACGATGTCGTAAGACGTGGCGTCAGTAGACTGTTTTAAAGCTTTTGGCCAATTGTAAAAATCCGGGCGCGAAAGGCCGGTACCGATTTTAGCCAGCACTGTCGCGTCCCCATTTAAATTAGTGCTGATCGTCTGCTTTAATGTTGGGCCTAGCATAGCCATCAGGGAGTCGCCGATCAAAAGTGCCTTGGGAGCATCGATTGGAGGCAGCGATGAGGGAGCGATTTGTGGAGGCCAGATTTTAGTGTCACTGCGCCTGAGGAATTCCGCGACGGTTACCGAAGTTGCGGCGTCGTGCATTTTAGTAAACCAAGCTTCAAGCTGCGATCCAGGTTTGTCTAAGCCTAAAATAGCGGTTCGCTTAGATTCCGCTTGTATCCAGCGGGCTAGTTCTTGCGTCCGTTCGGAGATGGTTAAATGCTGAGCCCAATGATGCAGATTGTGCATCGTGAGCATGCAGGTCACTAGGTACCCAATCACTAATGAATAAGCTACCCAGCTGACGGGATAACTGGCAGGTTTGGCTACAGGATAAATGCCGGTGCGCTCCAGACCCTGAGGCTGCTCATTAGGCGCTTTGTCTTTGGGATCTAAGTTTGTTGGGGCTTTGTGGGCCGGCATAGGGGCTAGTTCCGTAACTATAGGAAAAGTTATCTACCTGCAATTGCAGCTACATCCATTTTTACTGACGTTCCACTCGGCGACTGCTGCCGTGCATCCTGATTCACCCTTTGCTAACCAGCCCCAGCCTCCTTTGCAGAACTTATTTTTCTTACATTCAAGACCGACAGTGAGAACTGGAGTCGGGCTCGGAGTAGGGAGCAGATTTGGAACTGGCGGCGGAGTAGACGTGGCAACCTTACCATAGGTAGTCGGGGTCGCTTTTAGCCCCTTAACCGTGGCGTCTGTTGGGTTAGGCTCGTTCATTATCGCAGTAATAAAAGCATTCACCTGTGGATCAAATACACTTGTGTAAATGCTGACGAGCTTGTTCGTTTCGGAGATATACGAGTTTGTCGGCCCATCAGCATTTTCTGGCAGCACAAAACTGTTTGCGTGGGCTACGCCGATAATTTCATTCTTAGCATTAAGAAGCGGACCACCCGAGTCACCCTGTCCAAGGCCGGCTGTGGCTGCACTGACAGATTTAGTGTCCAAGCAGATCGAACCCGCGGCTTCGGAGATAATGTTCTCGACGATGTTAGTACCGTGATAGCGCTTCATTTCTGGATTAGATTTTTTGTCTCTTATCCCAGTCTGTCCGTAACCAATGAGAGTGACCGAATCAGATTTCTTAACCACTTCCGTAGCAATTTTTAAGCGCGCGTGGTCACTGAAAGTTCCCTTCGGGAACACGACGAAGGCAACGTCAGATCCCCAGCTAGATTGTACATTCGTCGGATCGTAGTCGGGAAAGACGATGTAGGTCTTGCTCGCTAATTTCTGGCTCCTATATGGGTCATGATCCTGATCACTTAAATTAAAGAAGGGCAAGATCTCCGTGGCTTTAGTATCGATCACACAGTGTGCTGCAGTTAGCACGAGATCATCGCGAACGATCGCGGCAGTGCACGTGGAAGTGCCATCACCTGGGAGTTTTAAAAGCAGTCCAATCACGGCCGGGCTGCTGATGTAATCCACGTATCCACCGACGACCTTAGTCTCTGAACTTTTTGAGCCGAATAAGCCACGTGGCAGCTTTGGAAGTTTTGGCAGATCAGGCAGGTTTGGACCATGTGGCAGATCAGGCAGCTCGGGACGATCTGGCAGGTGTTTCTCTAATTTTTGGACATTCTTGCACCCGACACTGCCCAGTAGGTACGTCATCGACAAAGCTGCCGCCGTCAGGACATGGAGCTTCCTTTGGACGTTGGTAAGTCGGCGATGGCCCATACTGGCTAGTCCTCCGATGCCGCGCTTGCGATGTCAAATTATTTTGGCATCTACAATACGTGCTTGAGAGGGTTCGGAAGGGTCCCTAGCAAACTTGAGAAAATTATAGACAAATTTATTGATTACCATTGGTTATAAGCTCGAATGAATACCTACCGAGAGCAAACCAGTGGACGTGTACACCGGTTGTCTAATGCCTACATTCTGGACGACATAGTTCTCTCTACAGAAAAATCTTTGGATTAAATTCAAAGACATAGCTAGTTCCGCTGCCTGGAACATTTATTGCTCTCACACCTGTATAACTGCGTCACCGAACTATTGGCTGGATTTACAGTCAGATTTACAGGGCTTCCCATGCGCTCATGCCTTCATGCGATTCTACTTGTTCTCAGCTGGATATACCCGAATGTGGCCATAGCTGGTTCGCCAGTAGTGATAAAAGGCGAGGTTACGAGCGACTTAAGTGTCAGTGGTGCGATCGATTACTATGTCGAAGTCGATTCTGAGCATTTGGCAGAAGACGCGGGAATATTGGCGCGACTTAGCGAATTCAAGAAGCTTCCAGCAGACTCTCGGTTGGGGCGTCAAACCCATCCTTTGTGGTTTACTTTTGAAATTCTCAATCAGTCGGAGCGGTCGCAGGATTTCTTCGTAAATTTGCCGCATCAAGTTTTTTGGAAGGTAAAGCTTTTAACAGTTCGTGCTAGCGGTCGAGTTGAAATTCAGGGCGAATCCGTGATTGATAACAGCCTTGGTCTGCTTGAGTTTCCGACCACAAATATGTCATTTCGGGTCTATGTGCCGCAGGGTGAGCGGGTAAGGCTACTGTTCTACAGCCTGACAAATGGTCCAGTGGACTTGACGACAACGATTCATAGCACAGTTTCGTTCATCAAAACGGAATACGTTTGGAATCTAGTCAATGGTATTTTTTACGGCATCATGATCGGCTTAATTCTCTACAATTCGTTTATTTATCTCATTCTGAAAGATCGGGCTTATTTGTATTACGTAATGTGG
>CAIWTN010000060.1 GCA_903915625.1 uncultured Pseudomonadota bacterium
ACAGACTTGCTAACGGTAACCACTGAGCACAAAGCGTCAGATGATCCGTTCGCATAAGTAACCATGGAGGTGCAGTCAGCAACAACGTTGCCGTGATTCTTCCCACCCAGGTATGGCACCAGCGATTTGCCAACACTGCTGCAAAAAGTCCCTGCAGGAGAAAACAAATTAATAGCCAAAGTCCAAAGTGCTGATCCGCACCTGAGAGTAGCCCACTCGCGCGGACTAACAGACTCCATACGGGAATGGCATCGAGTTGACCGACTGTCATCTGCCCGTCTAACGGATAGCCAGGAATTCCGGCGGACCAACTCGGTGGTAGACGGTTATAAAACCCCCAAGCGCTATACGCCTGAATCTGATCTATTCCCGTTAGCCAGGCAAAGTTATGTGGATTGACTATCGAAAAGTCGAAAAATACCGCAAATAGAGCCAAACCGATGATTAGCCCAAGAGCCATTGGAGTCAGCCACCTACGCTAAGACTGTGATCCTGTGGAGAGGCACTATGATTTAAGTGGCTTAGCACCAGTGCCTGACCCCAGTAGTATGAAGGGCATAGCCCAGGCCAGAGCCGCGACCCAGGCAGCGGGCGTGATTTGAAATGTGGTCGCCAATTTCTCGAGAGACAGGCGCGAGTTTTTTGGCCGATGAGCTGGGGTAGGGTAGGCCTCAGTCGCGATAGATTTTAAATCTTTCAGCTTCAGTGGCACACCGTGCGCCGCAGCTAATCGAAAAATCTCGCGGGCGAAATCATACCAACTCGTAGCACCTGAATTAACGGCATGGTAGACGCCTCGCCGTTCTGCCAGCGCACCAAATCCGTGTTTACTCACCGTCGCAGACAGGATCATCGCCGTAATATCGGCGAGTGTGCGGGCAGAAGTTGGTGCGCCAATCTGATCACCGACGACACTCAGGGACTCACGCTCGCCACCAAGGCGCAGCATGGTCTTAACGAAATTATTACCGACGATGCCGTACACCCATGACGTGCGCAAAGTCACATAGCTGCCGCCAAATGCAGCAACAGCCTCGTCGCCGACAAGCTTGGATTTACCGTAAATGTTCAAAGGCCCAACAGCATCATCTTCGTGGTACAGCTGCGTTCCCGTGCCGGGATAAACATAATCAGTGGAAAAATGCACCATCGATGCACCGTGCACCTTCGCCCATTCAGCAAAGATCTCGGGTGCGCGGGCATTAACCTTCATAGCTAGCGCTTCTTCCTGCTCGGCCTTATCTACTGCCGTATAAGCCGCAGGATTGACAATGAGGTCAGGACGCACATCTTTGAGTACAGCCCGAATGCTGTCGGCGTCGCTAAGATCTAGCTCTAAAGCTTTACCAGCAAAGGCCTCGCCTTTATTCACCGTAGGGACCACTGTGCCCAGGTGCTGCAAGCAGTGGTAGAGTTCGCTGCCTACTTGGCCGGTGACTCCAGTCAGTAGAATAGTGCGACTCGGTTTGCTCATGGTTGCAGGCCCCTAAAGTCCAACTAAGACTTCGTATTAAGTACTTTGGTAAGCGCAGAGTTCTGTCGGCGCGATATCACGAAGGCGGCGCCCGACCTGATCTTTCGCCGACAGCTGCGGTGTGATGCCCTCGGGCCAAGGAATACCTAGGTCCGGATCGTTCCACAAAATAGATAGCTCGTTTTGCGGCGAGTAGTAATCCGTACACTTGTAGGCAAACATGGCCGTCTCGCTCGTCACGATAAAGCCGTGGGCAAATCCTGGTGGTACCCAGAGTTGCCGCTTATTATCAGCGGACAATTCGACGGCAACGCTGCGACCGAAGTTCGGCGAGCCAACGCGGACGTCGACCGCCACATCAAGCACTGCACCTTGCAGCACTTGTACGAGCTTACCCTGCGGATTAGGATACTGCATGTGCAGCCCGCGCAGTATTCCCCGCCGGGAGTAGGAGATATTGTCTTGGACAAAATCTCCCTTGATACCTGAGGAGCGGTAACGCTCCGCCTGAAAGCTCTCATAAAAATAGCCGCGGGCATCACCCCAAACTTTGGGCTCAACAATCAAGACACCCGGCAGACTGGTCTCAAGTACGTTCATGTTTCTCCCGGACGAGGTCTTGCAGGTAAATGCCGTACTGGGTTTTGGTCAGTGGCTTAGCCACCTTTAAAAGCTGCTCGTCATTGATGAAGCCCATGCGCCAGACGATTTCTTCTGGGCAACCGATCTTCAGGCCCTGGCGTTTCTCGACGGCTTGGACGTAGTTCACCGCCTCGACGAGAGAGTCGTGCGTCCCAGTGTCGAGCCAGACGGAGCCGCGGCCCATGACTTCGACGTTGAGGTCGCCGCGTTCCATGTACAAGCGATTAAGGTCGGTGATCTCAAGCTCGCCGCGGTGCGATGGCTTGATGCTCTTGGCCAGCTGCACGACGTCGTTGTCGTAGTAGTAGAGTCCCGTGACGGCGTAGTGTGAGCGCGGTTGTTTTGGCTTTTCTTCTAGGCTGATTGCGCGGCCTTGCTTATCAAACTCGACGACGCCATAACGCTCAGGATCGCTCACATAGTATGAAAACACCGTGGCGCCTTTTTTGCGTCCAGCTGCGGTCTGGAAGAGGCGCGAGAGCTTCTCGCCGTGGAAGATGTTGTCACCGAGTACGAGACAGGCCGTATCGTTACCAATGAACTCTTCGCCGAGGATGAAGGCCTGCGCAAGTCCGTCTGGACTAGGCTGCTCGACGTAGGAAAAGCTCACGCCCCACTGCTCACCGGTGCCGAGCAGACG
>CAIWTN010000061.1 GCA_903915625.1 uncultured Pseudomonadota bacterium
CATAAATGAGCGCATGGTTCACCTGCCCACCACTAATCTTAAACTTGTCCAAAAATCGCTGATTAGCCATGACAACGCGCAAATCGGCGTCCAGGACCAATAGCTTGACAGGTACGGAATTCAGTAAGTCCGTGATGTATGATTGCGAGTTCTCCAGACTTTTAATGATTTTCTTTTGCGCCGTGATATCACCCAACACTAAAACTGCACCGTTGACCATTTTACTACCAGTAAGATACGGGCGTATGCGCAGCTCAAAAAAGCGGTGATCTGCATCCGAAATTTCAAGCTCACAAGAATGAAGAGCCTCAATAGCGTCGCGCACCACACCTTCCAGTTCGGGACGATTAAATTGGGTCATGAGTTGAGAAAGAGGCAAACCAACAGCTGAGGATTTCAGCTTAAGTATCTTTTCTGCGGCCGGAGTTAGCATACGACACGTTAGATCATCAGAAATCATGATCAGTGCGACCTGCCCACTCGATACCGTATTAGTTAAATCATCATATACCTGGCATAGTTCTTGATGGCGCCGGCGCAACTCATCATTCAGGGTTTGTAGTTCCTCGTTGGCGGCCTGAGTTTCCTCTTTCGCTGTCTGCAACTCTTGATTGGTACTGAGCATCTCCTCATTACTGGACAGCAGTTCTTCACTGGCTGATTTCAACTGCTCGTGCGCCGCCTGTTCCTTTTCCAGCAGATTATTAAGGTAGGCTTTAGTCTCAGCTAGTTCATTTAGAAGATGGGAAAAGCGTGCATCAGTTGCGGCATCAAGATGTCCCGCTGTATCTGCAGTCGTACCCAAAGGTGCAGGACTTTGGTCGCGAAAAAGCACTACAAAGCATGCTTGGGCGCTGGCTGAGGTTTCAAAGGGAATCACTTCAATATTGACACTTTTGCACGCTCCATCCGGCGCTTTAAAAATCAGATCATCTCGCCGCGCCGCTAACCCCGTAGCTGCCGCCTCATGAATCGCCAACCTTAGGTCGATCAACCAATCAGTCGGTGCTAACTTCAATAAGTTGCACGACGCCAACTCACCTGGTTTATGCGTCAAATATGCTGAGGTCTGACCGAGAAACTGGAGAATCTCCATGTGATGGTTAATCACCACTCCATTCAAATTCCACTTACCAAGAATAGCCCGGCCAGCATCGGCCTTTATTCCGTCATCACTAGCGGGGAGCTGAATCTGACTGATCTGAGTCTGATGCAGATGCCTGACACTTAAATGCTCCGCCGAAAAATCCGGCGCCGCACTACGCGTGGCGCGGCGAGCAAATATTTTGCCCGTTTTGCCGTAGGCATCAAATAGATCCGATGATAACCCCACCGTCTCTGCACCACCCAAGAATAGAAAACCTTTAGGCTCGAGACTGAAGTGAAAGGTACCCAACACGCGCCGCTGTAATTCGCGACCGAAATAGATCACCACATTACGGCAGCTGATCAAATCCAAACGTGAAAACGGCGGATCTTTAGCAACGTCATGCTGGGCAAAGACACACATCTCACGAATCGATTTGCTAATCTGATAACTACCGTCCACAGGGACAAAAAACCGCGCGAGCCTCTCAGCCGAGATGTTTTTCACTCCATCGACGCTATAAATTCCCACCCGAGCAACCGCGATGGCTTGTACGCTGATGTCAGTGGCAAAAATGCGGACTGGCCGCCTGATGCCGAGTTCTTCGAAGGCTTCAGCTAAGCATATGGCGACGGAGTAGGCCTCTTCGCCGGTCGCACACCCAGCCACCCAGATCCTAATCGCGGACTCAAGGCCCTTCTTTTTAATAATTTCCGGCAGCACCTCTTGGCGTAGCGCATCAAAGGCGTCGATATCGCGAAAGAAGCCAGTGACCTTGATCAAAATATCTTCGTACAAGCTTTCCACCTCTACAGGATGCTCGGAGAGGTATCGGACATAATCTTCAGGCTTAGTAATCTTCAAAAATCCCATGCGCCGCCTGATGCGGCGTTCAATTGTGGGGCGCTTATAACGCATAAAATCTGTGCCTTTGGCACTACGCAGCCAAGTTACCACCGGATCTACCGAGCTAAGGGCGGGCTCCTCTGCGGGCGCTGACCCCAACGGCGCGGCAGCTTGCCAGCCATCATCATTCTTAGCCAACGCTACCAACTCCTTGGCCATCAACTCTGGAGCCAGGACAAAATCAATCCCCAACTCGATCGCAGCCTCAGGCATGGCGGGAAAAGCGGCTGTACTCGGCAGCTGCGCAAAGGTTACTCCCCCCTCGAACTTGATCGCAGCTAAACCTGCCTTGCCATCCGTACCTTGCCCGGACAGTACAATTCCAATCGCCAAATCATGCAGATAACCGGCCAGTGATACGAAGAAACTATCGATAGGCTTAAATTGCTTCAAATCAGTCGGGTTATGCGGTGTCAGACGGAAACAGCCATTAACCAGCTCGACGTATACATGAGCCGGCGCCGTATAGACGTGATTTGGCTTAAGTACTGCGCCGTCTAGGGCTGTCGTCACCACCATGGAAGTGGCTCGCTTCAATCGTTCGGCTAAATGACTGGGCTGCGTGGGATCTAAGTGTTGGACCACGACAAAGGCCATTCCAGTGTCGGAAGGGAGCTGTTGCAGGAGCTTATTCAGGGCATCGAGGCCACCAGCAGATGCTCCGATACCAACTACGCGCACAGGTATTTCTACTCCGGCATTTGATTCAACTGCCATATCAATGACCCCGTTCAATCATGAGAACTTACAGTATGCTCATAAATATCTTTTCCAAACCCAAATGCCCAGTTTCTTTCTAGACAAATTGTGTCCCTCGAGAAGAACATGCTCAAATTTCGCCACCAACCCCGCACCACTCTAAGCGAGACTCAACCACACTATCACTGACCTCATGCTACTGCTAAAATTAGCTCGCGCCATATACTCAGGTTAGACATTCACGGCATAGGCGGCTCACTTGCTGAAAAAACGCATAGTCTTAGTCGGAGGCGGTCACACACACGCCCTAGTGTTGCGTATGTGGGCTATGGCACCGCGGCCAGGTACCGAAATCGTCTTAGTCAGCCCTGTGGATATGGCAGCTTACTCTGGCATGCTACCTGGCCACATTGCCGGACATTATTCCGAGGCAGAGATGCACATTGATCTCCGCCGCCTAGCCCACGCTGCTGGCGCGATGTTCGTCGAGGCGGCCGCCGATGGCTTAGATCTCGCTCGCCGGACTGTCTCCCTGAAATCTCGCCCGCCCCTAACTTTTGACCTTGCCTCGATCAATGTTGGCGGCAGTCCTAAGCTCGATCTGATCCCAGGAGCCGACAAGTGGGCCATCCCGGTCAAGCCTGTCCCACGCTTTCTGGCGCACTGGCATGAGCTGCTAAAAAGCGCAACCCGTCTACCTAAACACCAGCAACTGCGCATCATCTTAGTTGGCGGCGGTGCTGGTGGCGTGGAATTAGCGTTATCGATGCGCCATCGCCTCGGACCCGCCGCAGACATTACCTTGGTTCACAGCGGCAACACGCTCATGAGCAGCCATAATAAACGGGTCCAAAAAATACTCACTGGCGAATTACACCGCAAAGCTATCAAGGTGATCACTGGTGACGCTGCGACTTTAGTCAGTCAGAATTCACTCACTTTATCATCAGGACTAGAGCTGCCGTCTGACGCCATTTACTTAACCACTCAGGCTCAAGCTCCACAGTGGTTTCATGCGACCGGACTTAAGTTAACCGCACAGGGCTACTTAGCTGTTGATGAACGGCTGCAGTCCATGAACGCATTAGGGGTCTTCGCCGCTGGTGACTGTGCCACGGTCATAGGCCAAGAACGACCTAAATCCGGTGTGTTCGCGGTGCGCCAGGGCGCACCACTTTTCCAGAATCTAATGTTAGCTCTAGAAGGCAAAGCCTTAAAAAAGGTCCACCTTCAGCACGAATTTCTATCTTTAATTGGTACTGGTGATCACCGCGCCGTCGCTGCTCGCGGCAAATGGGCCACCAGCGGGGCCTGGATTTGGCGTTGGAAACACGCTATCGACCAGCGGTTCATGACCAAGTTTAGCGATTTATCAGCTGCGCCCACTATGGCGGCCCAGCAACCAGCGCCCGTGGAACCTGAACAGATGCGTTGCTTTGGCTGTGGCTCTAAAGTTGGAGCACCCGTCTTAACGGCGGCACTCGAAGAGCTATCCACAAACTTCCCCGATGTGGTGCAGAATCAAAGTCTGGAATGGGGTTTAAACGAGCGCGAAGACGTCAGCCAATGGACGCCGCCGCCTGGACTGCCGGTCTTGCAGTCCATCGACTACCTCCCCGCTTTAGTCACCGATCCTTTTATTGCCGGTCAAATCACCTGCAATCATGCCGTAAACGATATTTTGGCCAAGGGCGGTGAGGTCCACAACATTCTACTGCTGGCGGTACTCCCAGTATCTGCCCCCCACTTGTCAGCAGATCACTTGCGGCAGCTACTGGCGGGCGTTGCTACGCAGCTTCGCAGTTTTGGCGCCATGTTAGCCGGAGGACACACCGCCGAAGGCGAGCGCCTAGCCATCGGCATCACGGCGAACGGCATACAGCGCGGTGTCTCTCTTAGCAAAACCGGCGGCAAACCAGGCGATGCACTCATCCTAACCAAAGCTATTGGTACTGCCCTAATATTCGCCGGAGCCCAGCGCGGGCTTGCTCCTGCAGCTAGTGTGGCCAGCGCCATTTCTAGCATGCTGCAGTCGCAACACGGATTGGTTCCGTTGCTGCGTCACTCAGAGGTACACGCCTGTACTGATGTCACAGGATTTGGTCTACTCGGTCATCTTTTGGAGATGCTGCGCGGCGAGACATTAACGGCCATCCTAAATAGCCGCTCCGTGCCTTACTTAGAAGGTGCTAGGGCGCTAGCCGATCTCGGTATCCGCAGTAGTTTATTTGACAGCAACTACCAAGTCGCTTCCGAGGTGCGCAGCAATGGCCTTAGTCAGAGCGAATGGGGTCTACTTTGTGACCCTCAGACTTCCGGCGGCTTTCTTATCAGCGTCGCCCCAGAGGCTGCTGATGATCTGCTCGCGCAACTGCACCAGTGCGGCATGGACCAAGCAGCTGTCATTGGGTACTTGGCTGAGCGTGGGCCAATTGATGCGGCGATCGACATTCAGCCTACGAACTGAGCCTACTAAATTAACTTCTTTTACCTAAATGACAAAAGTAGCGTCACTTCGTTTAAAACGAAGGGCTAATTTGAAACTATGAATTTCCCTGAAGAAAACAGACCGGGTAACTTTAATGATGTGATCAATTTGTCCGATACTAGTTATGTCACTGCAGAAAACTTGGAGGTTACCTATATGCGCTCGCTCACCTTGGCTTCGGCACTCTTCATCAGTCTTATGTCTACCACCAGTGTCGCATTTGCCAATGTAGAACATAGCCGCGATTCTTGGAGGAATTGGCGCGGTGTTTGGACTGGAGATTTTTGGACGCCCGGAAATTTTGGTGACTCACAATACATGAGCTGCGTCGCTGTTGACGGCTCGGATGGTGGGCCCGAGTTCTGGGCAAGCGGTAACGGCGATCACGCGGCCCGTCAGGCCTATCAAAACTGCCTCGATTACGTCAACGTAGCCGACCGGAATCCGGCCTATATCCATGTGGAATGCGGCTACTGACGTTCACACCTCGAGCTGCTGCAGCAGCACGTCGCTGTGCATTTTTGCCTTATAGGCGTCAAGCTTGAGAGCCAACTGCTGAGCAGACTCCGAGTCACCCGACGCCAAAATCTGCACCGCTAAAATCCCTGCATTAACGGCACCGCCGATCGCTACAGTAGCCACGGGCACACCCTTGGGCATCTGTACGATCGAATAGAGGGCATCGAGACCATTTAACTGTGTGATTGGAACTGGCACGCCAATTACTGGCAATGATGTGTGGGCTGCCACCATCCCTGGTAGATGAGCTGCACCGCCGGCACCGGCGATGATTACGGAAAACCCGTTCGCACGCGCACTGCTCGCGAACTCGCTCATCTCGACAGGAGTTCTGTGAGCAGAGACTACCCGAGCGTCCACAGTCACGCCGAATTCACGGAGAATGTGCACCGCACCTTCCATGACCGGCAGATCAGATTTGCTACCCATAATGACTGCTACTTTTGCAGATTCTTTGGATCCAGTTTTATTTTTAGACACGGCTGACCTCGCCTGACAAAGATGATTGCCACGATGCAATAGCTGCTTTCACAGCATTCATTCTCTCGCTTAATTGAGCACTCGAAGTAGCAGTAATATTTACATGACCAAGTTTGCGCCCAGGGCGCGAGGCAGATTTTCCGTACCAGTAAGCACGAATGCCGTCCGCTTCCATAGCAAACTCTTTTGGCACCTGACCATCAAACCCAACAGGACCGATGATGTTGATCATCGCAAAGAAATCGTCAGTGCGTGTGGATCCCAAGGGCAGATCTAAAATCGCCCGCCAGTGATTTTCAAATTGTGAAGTCTGAGCGGCATCTAGAGAAAAATGACCGGAATTATGCACCCGCGGAGCAATCTCGTTGACACTTAAGTGCATCCCCTGATCGACGAAAAACTCGACTGCGTACGTCCCAACGATGCCAAGACTGTCGCCAATGGCTCTTGCATAGTTAAAAGCCGTACGCTCAGTCTCAGCGGCGAGTCCGAAAGTAGTCCCGGGACCCTTCACTTCAGCGCAGACACCAGATTTCTGCAGAGTCATGACTGCGGGATACTGCGCGATGTTGCCGCTCAGACAGCGGGACGACACCACTGCTAGTTCAAAGGCGAATGGCACCAGAGTTTCCGCATAGACGTCGGAGCCAGATGCAAGTGCACGCTCGACGAAAGGGAGCGCCCTAGACAACTCACTCTCGCTGCCGCGATACACTAGAGTACCAATCCCGTCGTAACCGCCGCGCGCCCACTTAATCACACATCCTGCCGGAAATTTAGTTTTCAGCTGCGACAACCACTCTTCCACAGACTCCTGCGGGCTAGACAGTGCGTCGAATGCAGCCGTGGGAATTCCAAGTTGTTGCAGGAGATGTTTCTGCTTCAGCTTATCACTGCACACCGCCATGACCTTAGCCGAAGGCTGAAGCTCGACGTTTAACTGGTTGCGATGCACAAAAGACTCAGCTGCTGCAATCGTCGCGGAAGGAGTCAATTCACTCTCAAATGTCAGCAATACAACTTTGGCCAACAAGCGCTCGATCGCAGCATGATCTGTTAACGGAGCGATTTCCGCCCGGACCGCTGATTTTAAAACCGCCGGGTCTTGCCGACTCTGGGCCAACATATGCGGTTGATAACCGAGCTCTATCGCGGCATCTGCCAACAGCATACCGAGCTGACCGGCGCCGATAATAGCTACAGATTTATCTTTGATTTCAGAATCTTGCATATTTCTTTCCAGCTCAACGGGCGCTGCAGTCGCATTGCCAGACTCTGTCGCCACCTTTTTCACCGTCACGCCTGACTCCGAATCTCGGTCCTAATTCCATTATCATAATAGCGCTGAATACTGGAGCACCCGCACGCCTGCAAGCAACTTCTGACTGAACCACCATCAGACCTAAGTGATCAGTATCGAATATGGCGTATTTATGATAAGTAGACGATATCAGGAACAGAAAGCATTAATCACTACTTGGCGGCGTCTTCGCATCACCGCCCTCATGGCCATACATGAGACCGCATGATTCCCGAAGCATCGCGATCGACATAAGGCTTTATGCATCGTTTACCCTTGGCTCTGCTATGTATGCTGATCGGCTCGGGTAGCCGCGCTTATGCCGTTGAGTCGGCCAAAGAACTCAGCTTCGGCGAAGCGCTGACGGCAGGGCTGACGCGCTCCCTTGAGGCTCAGCGGGCGACGCTGGCGATTCAGCTGGCTGCTGACGATAAACGCATTCTCAGCCATGAAAACGACCCCCGTCTGACCCTTAACGCAAATTGGACGACGCCGCGCCCAGTAAGCGGCCTGGCCGTGTCAAATGCACAGACCGGAGTCGATAGAGAACAGGTTTATTCGGCCCAGTTAGTCGCAATGCTCTATGACTTCGGGCGTCACAGCACGAGGATGGAGCAAGCCGACTTTCAGGAACAGGTCCGCAAACTGGGTCACGCCGAAGTGCTCGAAGCGCTACGCTACCGGATCGCCCGAGCGTATGCTGGCGTACTGGCGGCAGAGCGCATTGTGCAAATCAGCACCGAACAGGTTGCCGTTGAAGAGGGCAAGCTCAAGGACCAACGCCTTAACTACCAGAGAGGTCTAAGACCAGAAAGTGACGTAGTTATGGCCGAGGTTACGCTGGGCCGGGCTAAATTATCACTAAGCTCCGCACATGCTGCAGCCAGGTCCGCGCGTTTGAGCCTCGGTCTACTGATAAGTGAGGCCGAGCAGCCCCTTTTGACTGCCGCAGTGCCAACCAAAAGCTTAACTCTAAACAGCCCGGAAAAATGGCAGCGCCTACTGACAAACTGGCGTGAATTCAAAAAAGGGGCCGGACAACTTCGGCGCGAAACAGAGACAAACGCTCTAAAAATCGACGAGGACTTAGTATCAACAGTGCGGCGCCCCACTCTCCAGGGCACCGTCGATGCCACTAGAACAGGCAGTTGGACTGGTGCTCACCGAGAATTCTATACCGGCCGCCTTGGGCTCCGTTGGGATATCCCGTGGAATGGTATGGGACGCGACGAGACCGCACGCATAGGTACCCGCCGCATGGACATCGAGCTGCAAGAGCAAATTAACCGCAAAAATCGCATGGATTTAGATACGGTTGCCAGGGAACAGTTTCAGACTGCGCATATACAACTGCAGCAGTTAAACGAACAATTAAAACTGGTATCCCGCGAACAGGAACTAGTACGCCGACGCTACCTCGCCGGAAAAGCCTCCGCACTGGAAGTGTCGACTGCAGAAACTGATTTATTAACGCAAAAATTAGCCTCAGTAACGCTACTTAACGCGATGGCCTTACGCGTGATCGATGTTGCTGAAGCTCGCGCCGAAACTTCTCTTGAAGGGGTATTTCAATGACGAATTCCCAAACAATGGAATCCATCTCTTATGCAGCTAAATTGCGTAGGCCGATGATCCTACTAAGTATCTGCCTCCTCAGTACTTTGAGTCAGGCCTGCCACAATAAGGACGAGCGCAAATCTGAAGGCGCAAAACGGGGCGGGGACGGCAAAGGCCCAGTAGCAGTCAAGGTTGCAGATATAGCCATGCAAATGGTGGCCCGCCCCGTGTCCGTCGATGCGCCTCTGTTCGGAATCTATCAGGCCGATGTCTACACCAAAGCAACCGGGCGGATTAGTTACATGGGCCCTCACGAGGGAGCCGCTGTAAAAGCCGGAGAGTTACTATTCCGCATCGATCGAAATGACCCCGGAGAGAGTTTTTTGACCATGCCAACGACAAGCCCCCTCACGGGATGGGTGGGGCGTTGGCGTGTGACCACAGTCGGTGAGCAAGTGACACCAGCAGACCCGGTCGTCACGATTGTCGATGATCGCATTTTGCGTGCCGTTGCCTATTTGCCAGCCGAAGATTGGCTCGAGGTAACTACCGCTACGAAAGTGACGGCAGTCATGAACGGTCAATCAAGAGCGGCCAAGGTGCTTTCTGTTGCAAGGTCGGCCGATCTCAATTCAGGGCGCGGCAGCGTCACCGTGGAGATCCCTAATCCAAACCGCGACTGGCGTGCCGGTATGTATGCGAGGGTCCAGTTTGAATTGCAGCCGAAGCAGCGTCTCCTGCTCAGTGCAGCAGCTCTCATAATTACCGACCAAGGTGCTTTTGTTTATCAGACCGAAGGAGACCAAGCTCGCCGCACGAGCGTTGAATTCCGCGTCGTTGATCCCGATACAGTCGAGATCACCGGAGGCCTGCCGCCTCAAGCAAAAGTGGTCGTCGCCGGCGCCAATTTACTCAGTGATAAAAGCCGCGTTCAAATCATCGAATAAAAGCAGGTCTTGACATGAATCTGATCAAGCTCTCTATCGATAGACCGAAGTTTGTCACTATGGTGACGACCTTCCTTCTCGTCATCGGTGTGCTGGCGCTAAAAAATCTCGCTGTTGATCTTTACCCCAACGTGTCCTACCCGGTGCTTGTGGTGGTCTCGCGCTTAGACGGTGCTGCTCCTGAAGAAATGGAGCAGCTCATCACCAAAAAAATGGAAGACTCCCTGAGCACTATCGCAGGCATCAACACGCTGCGTAGCGTCAGCCGCGAAGGCGTGTCGGTGGTGATCATGGAGTTCGATGCGGCCATCGACATCCGCTTCCAGGAGATTCAAGTTCGGGGGAAAATTGCTAATCTGCGCAGCAGCCTACCGGACACTTTAAAAGAGCCAGAAATTTTCCGCCAAGATCCTGACGACACGCCAATCATTGAACTCGCGGTCACCGGCAATCGCTCAGCAGCAGAAATCACCAAGCTGTCTAACGACTTGATTCTGCCTCGCCTAAGGCAAATTGCGGGCGTCGGCTCAGTAGACCTAAATGGCGAGCGCCAGCCAGAAATACAGGTAGCACTTAAAACCAGTGCTTTGGACCAATGGCGACTCAATCCCAGCGATATCGTGAGCGCGATTCGCGCAAGTAATCGCAACGATCCCGTCGGACAACTTCGAGGTAACGAGCGTACCTGGTTAGTGCGCTCAACATCTAGAGCCAAAACTGCGACCGACGTCGCTGCGATGCCGATCGGCAAAACAGCGCAAGGTCAGCCGCTTTATTTACGCGATGTGGCCGATGTCTCATCAGGCTTTCAAGACGTCACAAGGGTCAGCCGCTTCGGCGATAAAGATGGATTCAGACCCGCTGTGATCCTCAATATCCTTAAGCAGTCGGGAGAAAATACGGTCAAAGTATCTGACCGCGTGCAAAAATCTCTAGGTGAGATTCAAAAACTACTGCCGCAAGACGTTACCATGACGGTCACGCGTGATAATGCTGACTTGGTGCGAAGTAATGTCGCCGACGTGTACGAAAGCTTGATCTTAGGGTCATTGCTAACCATCGCTGTGGTTTTACTCTTTCTGCGCAGTATTCGTTCCACGATCACAACGGGCTTGTCTCTCCCGAGTAGTGTGATCACCACATTTGCTGTGATGTTTGCTGCGGGATTCACGATTAATGTGATGAGCCTTCTGGCATTATCGCTAGCCATCGGACTTTTAGTCGACGATGCCATCGTGGTCCGAGAGAATATTTACCGCCATCTTGGAGAAGGCAACGCCAAGGAATCAGCCGAAAAGGGAGCTAAAGAAGTTCAGCTGGCTATTGTAGCCACGACCCTGACGATCGTTGCCGTGTTCCTCCCCGTTGGCTTCATGGGCGGCGTCTCCGGTCAGTTTTTTAAGCAATTTGCCCTGACCGTTGTATTTGCCGTGTTAGTGTCACTCTACGATGCCATGACCATGGCACCAATGCTTTCGGCATACTTCGCTAACATTCCATCGCCCTCCACAGAATGGGCGCCGCTTGGCGCAATCGGCCGATGGATTGACCGGCAGCTCCTCGGCTTCGAACATTGGTTCGATCGCGTAGCTATGAGCTACGGCCGGCTTTTGGCATGGATACTCCCACGCCCACTACTGCCGCTAGGCGTGACAATTGCTGCGCTCGGACTCGCCGTCTGGGGCTTTGCGACTGTCAAAAAGAGCTTTATCCCGACACAATTTGGCCACGTATTTTCTGTTAGCCTCCAGGGACCACTGGCTATCCCAGTGGACCGCATCGTGGCCGTTGCCAATAGCGCGGAAGAGCGCGTACGCACCGTCCCAAGCCTCAAGGGCTGGACCGTCAATGCAGGAACGGGCCAGTCCGGCTATGCTTCCGTCGACATGACTCTGCGAGTCG
>CAIWTN010000062.1 GCA_903915625.1 uncultured Pseudomonadota bacterium
ATTGACTTTTTTACTAAGAGTAATTAAAAAAACGTCACAGACTAAGCTTACTGCGTACCTGGCGACACGGCTAATTATTAACCAAATCAGTTATTTATAGGTGAACGGATGACTCAGCAGATGACACCACGTTCCTCCCTAGCTTTGGTAGTCTTAACAGCGATACAGGCCACTACGCTGCTCAGTCCGGTAGCATTGGCAGCGCAGCCGATGCTTAGCCCGGAAGAAGAGCACCTGGAAGAGCGTAAGATCGAGGCTCCGGCAGAAAGTGCTGCGACCCTGGATACTACTAAAGAAACAAAGTCGGATGCTTCTGATAAGGCCGGGCCACAGTTCTACGGTTCTTTTGAACTGCGTCATCGCACTCAGCGCGAGATGTTGCAGGATCACGGTCCGGGCCGAGTCACGATGGGGCCGCGGCTGATTAGTGACGACGATACGGCTACGGACAAGCCCGCGATCCTGTTGCGTCCGACTTTGGGAGCTAATTTTTTCGACAAAGCTCTAGACACGTCCTTCACCCTTCAGCTTCAGAACAATATTGGCGATAATCGCATTCTCAAGACCGATGCCATAAACTCGACCCAGTGGAATGTCCTGCGCGGTAAGTTTAATGCCGACAGTCCGTGGAGCTTTGGCCCCTCCGCCTTCACCAGTTTTTTTACCGGTTCACATAAGGGTGCTAACTTCGCCTACACTGATATCGGGTTTTTTGGTGAGGCTAATTTTCAGACCCCGGTCCCTACTGGCGCTCTGTCGCTGCGCGGTTATGTGAATCCACTTGCCGAGTTTTACAGTAAGGAATACTCGCAGACGAATCGCCAAAAGGCGTCTTTGGTGGAAGGTGATATCGGTGCTCGTAGCAGCGGTGACTTGGCCTTAGTAGGTTTGATTAAAGACTCCAACGGCGATATCACCGTCCAGCAAGCCCATCCGATGCTTTTGGCCTACTACGGAGTCGGTGCGACTTATCTGCCAGGCTTCGCCAAAAATCTTTCGCTAATGGCTGGCCTTGATTTAATCCAAACCTGGCGTCCCACCTATTCCGTGACCGAAACTGCCGATGGTATAAAAACAGATCTTGACCATTATTCGAATCAAGCCTGTACCTTCAACCGCCTGATGATCACCTACAAAATCAACGACCGCGTCAGTATCGTCGATCAAGCCAGACATTATGTCGGTGGATTTTACCAATACGGCATCGATACCAATCACCCTGAGCAGACTCAAATGATCGGTAAAGTGTCTTGGGAAAACCGTCTCAGCCTTCTGGTTACTTTGTTCTGAAAGTGTAAATACAAAAGAATTTATAGGGTCCACAAACCATGCCGCTCTGGCGCGTCTAGTTTGTGGATCTTTTTAATTGTGACGTCAGATATACGGGGGGTGTCTGGTAGCTGGTCGCCGTCATGCGGATTACTTTTAATTTGACACCTATAACCCTCCCTTTGCTAAGCTCTTAGGAAATTCCCTAAGGAGCCTAAAATGCGACACTTTTCTCCGCTTCGCGGTGTTTTTGCTAGTGCGCTTATCATCTGGGCGAATGGCTCGATGGCTGAGGAGTTAAAGGAACCCGTGCCGGCAGCAAACGCCAAAACGGAGTCTCCGAAAGCAAGTAAACTGCACGGGGTCACTATCGTTGGCGATAGCGAAAGCGAAAAAAGTATGGCTGGCTCGAGCCATGTAGTGGGCCGTGAGGCGTTGCAAACTCATCATCAGACAGATTTGCAGCGCGTGATTTGGGAAGTTCCTGGACTTTATTACCAGGACGAAGATGGGTACGGCTTGAGACCCAATATTGGTATGCGTGGTGTCGGAGTGCTGCGCAGTCAAAAGATTACCATCATGGAAGACGGCATACTGGTGGCCCCGGCTCCATACTCAGCTCCGGCGATGCACTCCTTGCCAATTGCTGGTCGTATGGAAGCTGTAGAAATCCGCAAGGGATCTAGTGCCATTGAGTACGGACCTTTCACCGTCGGAGGTGCAATTAACCTGAAATCGACGAGTATTCCCGAGGGTCCGGTGAAGACGCATGCTAATGTCGCCGTCGGTGAGCGCTACGGACGACGGATTCACATGAATGTCGGTGGATCCACAGCGCATACGGGCTGGCTACTCGAGACCTATCAGATGGGTGAGGATGGATACCGCAAGGTCGATGGCGGCGGTAGGAACGATTTATCGGTTCAGGATACCGTGGCTAAGCTGCGTCTAAATACGGACAAGTCAGGTGATCGCTATCAGGAGGTTACCCTGAAACTTCTGGTGTCAGGCGAGCGCTCAGCGGAGTCCTATTTGGGCCTTACCGAGTCGGACTTTAAAACTAATGCCTACCGTTTGTATGCGGGGGCCCAAAAAGACACTATGCATCTCGCACGCCAGGCAACATCGTTACGCCACGTGATCGAAGTCACACCCAATGTTGATGTCACCACGACGGTCTACAACCAAACTCTAAAGCGTAATTGGTACAAATTGGAAGGCGTCAAGAGCGGCACCAGTGACGTTAATCTTGAATCCATACTCGCCGACACTGGCAAGTACGCAGCTGCCTATGGGGTGCTTACGGGCGCAACCAGTGAAGCCAACGCGCTACAAGTGCGTGCCAACAATCGTCGCTTCGTTAGCCAAGGCGTTGAGTCTGTGCTCAATGTGAGCTTCGGTTCGCAGTTCCAACACGATCTGCGGATAGGTCTTAGGCTCCACAAGGATCGGGAGGACCGCCTGCAACAAGACGACCGCTACCAGATGTTTCAAGGCGCCATGAGCCTTACTACAGCCGCTACCCCAGGCACCGGTAAGGGCAATAATCGCATTGGCTCGGCCCAGGCATTTTCGGCGTACGTCCATGACGTGATCGGTATAGGTGACCTAAGTCTGTCGGTAGGCGCTAGACACGAATTGATCGACCTGAAGCAGGAAGACTACGGTGCGACGGATCCTGATCGTGCCGCAGCGCCAACTAATAAATCTCTTAAGGTTTCGCAAACGCTACCCGGGCTTGGGTTGGCATACCAGTTGAGCCCTAGCCTTACGACCTTCGTGGGCACCCATCGCGGGTTCGCGCCACCGACCCCCGGTTCTGAGAAGGAGACCAAGGCAGAGACCAGCTGGAATACGGAGGCTGGTCTGCGTTTTGCAAAAAATAATCTGACGTCCAGCCTGACCGGTTTTTACAACATATACGAAAATATTCTCGGCGCGGACACGATCGCCAGCGGCGGGCAAGGTACAGGCGCTCTTTACAACGGTGGCAAAGCACGTATCCTCGGTGCAGAGGCAGCTGTGCGCTCTGATCTTGGTGGTTTGGCCCATTTACCTTTTAGGCTTCCGGCATTTGTGAATTACACTTATACCGATGCACGTTTTGAATCGAGTTTTAAGACCTCGTTTGAAGAATGGTCACCAGCGGTCAATAAGGGAGATTACCTTCCTTTTATACCGCATAATACAATGGGCTTTGGCCTAGGTGTCGCCAAAGCCGGATACCCAGACCTTAACGTGGTTGGCCATTTTCAAAGCCGCACGCGGGTCAAATCGGGTAGCGCTAAATTGGCCGATGTGGAGGCGCTTCCAGAGCGCACTATTTTCGATTTGTCGACAGGCTATGACTACGCGCCGGGTCAGCGTTTTTATGTTGATGTACGTAATGTCGCCAATCGGACGTACATCGCTGCTAGACGACCGGCAGGAGTGCGTCCGGGCATGCCGCGCACCCTTTGGGCTGGGATCAGCCTGGCACTATGAAATAGGAAAGCTTGCCTATTCGGCTGCTTCGCCATAGGGGCGCAGCGGCCGGTAAGAGTCTTATGCTAAGATAGCTTATGGTCCCACCACGCCGCCAAAGTCTTATGCTGCTGCTGACAGCCGTTTTGTTGCATGTCGGTATACTTTGGCAGGCTTGGGGGACGCAACGCGCTCGCCCGTTGCCTGAGTCCTCGCCAGTGATTCAGCTCTCGATTGGCGGTGGCAGCAAACATCCGACCGTCGGCATGCATAAGCCGCCTTGGCATCAGTCACCGAAAAGCCATGCCGTCTCGCCGCCACAGCCCAAAATAGCCACCAAGACTGTGGCTACTGTTCCTCGTGTGTCGTCAGCTAAATCAGAACACGAAGTGCCATCTGAGCTGGCAGTGGTGGTGCCTAAGCCATTTTCTGATAGCACAGTGAGTCGAGATCAGTTGCAGCAAACTTCAAATTCGCCGACAGACGATGGTGAAAGCGATCAGTCTACAGCTGATTCTGGCGAAGTCATTAGTTCTGCGTCTAGCGGCCAGAGTCCTATCGATCTTGGTTCAGCTGTCAGTCAGGGTAATCTTGGTCCTTACGAGACGCTGCTTTTGGAGCGGATTAGACAGCATGAATATTACCCACGCACAGCCCGCCTACGGCGAATGCAGGGCGAGGTCTTAGTACTTTTCACGGTATTAAATGACGGCAACCTAGGCAGCGTCGCCGTAAAGAATTCATCGGGAATTGCTGTTTTGGACGAGGCCGCGCTGAATATCATAGAGGCGAGTGCGCCTTTTCCCGCTCCGACAACTTATGGTTTAGGTTTGCGGACCTATGTGTTGCCACTTTTATTTCAGCTCAAGTAGGGGTCAG
>CAIWTN010000063.1 GCA_903915625.1 uncultured Pseudomonadota bacterium
TATTAAAGATTTTATAAAACTATTAATACGGGCGCTCGCTCGTACGGTTGATCCAGACCTGATGCTCTCCCAGTCTCTCCTCAAGCTGCTCTGAATGGAACACCCTAATGACCCCTCGCTACGTAACCTCCTCGATCCTGTTATCGAGCCTCATGATGGCCTGCTCATCGGCGAAATTTGCCGGTAACAGCGCAGCCAACAACGGCAAGAAACCCGAGTCCGTCCTACCTCAGGCGGTGAGTGCTGACCCTAGTCTCGTTTCCATGCCTACGATAGCGCCCGGGTCACCGGTGCCAACGTGTGCAGACGGCGTGAAAATTACAGGTGCCAGGATTGCATTTGTGATCGACAACTCTGGCTCGAACAGCAGTACCGATTGTCCGACTCGATCAGCAGCTGGAACTACAAACTTTCTCGATCAGCTCCGCTATGCTTGCAGTGGCCCAACAGCACGAGAATCTGCGGTACTTGATGCCTATGATCTATTAGCGCAGGTCGCCGCTAAGGCGCCAGGTGACCCAACGGCAGAGTCGCAAATGGCGATTGCGTCGTTCCCGACCGCTGGGAATCAATCGACTGGTTGGCAACAACAAATCGGTTGGCGCCCCATGTTGGCCGCAGCGCGCGGCGAGATCGCGAATTCCCTGCTGTTTACTCGGTCGCCAGGTGGTTTGACGCCTTATTCTGCAGCGGTGACAGCTGCGTCTACCTTGTTTGCTAACGTTCCGAAAGACGACCGCCAAAACGTCGTTATCTTGATTTCTGACGGACAGGCTACCGATGGTAATCCTGCTGATGTAGAGGCTAAAGCAGCAGCGCTGAAAGCAAGTGGTGTGAAGGTCTACGTCATAATTTATGGCGGGACTTTAGCGGAAAACGCCTCGTCACAAGTCGAATTGATGCAACGCCTGCAGAACTCAAACAAAGCATCGTCTCAGGGTAACTGGTACTCCTCCAACTACGCCAGCTTTGATGACTACATAAAAAAGCTGGTTGGCGTTAACGGTCAAGGTGGTCTCGCTGCCAACGTCGCTGGTGACGGTCACCTGATCGAACTCAAAAGCGCAAATAGTCTTTCTGAAACGGTGCGCAGTCTGGTGTCTACTCAAGCTCTTAAGTGCTCAGCAAGGTAATCCCAAACCTTGCTTATTACATCGTCCCTTCGTCCCTGGGCGGGGCAGGCTTCGCCTGCCCCGTCGCTTTTTTACGAATATTTTACGAAGCCTTGCCAGACCTACTTGGTTGACAAAAGCCCTGTAACTCCTCAGTCTTCTAGATAAGGCGATTCAAACGCCGGTTCTTCCTGAGGAGTGGCTTAAGATGCAGCATGCCGAAATCAAGCAATTGTTGTCGCGTCAGCGGGTGTTTTTTCAAAGTGGCAAGACACGAAGCATTGATTTTCGCTTGGCTCAATTAAAGAAGCTGCGTCAGGCTATCGAAAGTCTTGAGGGCGAGATCACCGCAGCACTAAGGCGTGATCTCGGTAAATCCGACTTTGAGGCATACACTAGTGAAGTCGGTATTGTTTACGAAGAGCTCAGTCTTGTAGCTGCGAATCTCCCAACTTGGTCGCGGCCACAACACGTATCGACGCCTCTAGCTTATCAACCCTCTTTTAGTACGGTACATCCGCAGCCGCGCGGTGTCGTTCTGATCATTGCTCCGTGGAATTACCCTTTTCAGCTATTATTTGCGCCGCTCATCGGAGCGATTGCAGCCGGTAATTGCATCGTGCTCAAGCCCTCTGAGTTAGCTCCAGCGACTACGGCCGTGATGTCTAAGTTGATCGAACGCACGTTTTCTCCTGAATACTGTGCCTTAATTGAAGGTGGTGTCAGCGAGACCACGGCGCTCCTCGAAGAACAATTTGATCACATCTTCTTCACCGGCAGTATTCCAGTAGGGAAGATCGTCATGCGCGCTGCTGCTGAGCACCTAACATCGGTGACTCTAGAGCTAGGCGGAAAGAGTCCGTGCATAGTCGACGCCGACACCAATTTAAAAGTGACAGCGCGGCGCATTGTTTGGGGTAAATTCTTCAACTGTGGCCAGACCTGCGTAGCTCCTGACTACTTATTGGTGCCGCGTCAGATCAAGCGTGAATTGTTGGCGCTGATTAAACAAAGCGTGCAGGAATTTTATGGCGCCAATCCCCAGGAAAGTCCTGATTACGGTCACATCATAAATGAACGGCATTTTGACCGACTTTTAGCACTCATCTCTGGCGAAGTCGTGCTAGGCGGCACTCACGACCGCAGCAAGCTTTACATAGCTCCTACCGTGATCGATCAGGTCAAAATGGAAGACAAGGTCATGGAAGATGAAATCTTCGGCCCGATCCTGCCGGTGCTTGAATACGACACTCTTGATGATGCCTTTGCCATGGTTCGTCAGCGACCAAATCCACTAGCGTGCTATGTGTTCAGTAACCGCCGCGAGACCGAGGAGCGGGTGATTAACGAGCTCAGCTTTGGCGGTGGGTGCGTGAATAATGCCCTGATACACGTAGGAAATCCGCATTTACCATTTGGCGGCATCGGTGCCAGTGGAATGGGGAATTATCACGGGCAGTATAGCTTTCTGACTTTTTCTCATCAGAAATCCATCACGAAAACGCCGTTTATGCTCGATTTACCCCTGAAGTATCCGCCTTACAAAAACAAGGTCAAGCTAGCGCGCAAGATTATCGGATAAGGCTGAGTTGATCAGGCTAAGGTTCCGGGTCTAGTGGCACGGCGGCCCGGCCGCGCATCTTCATAAACTGGGCAGCAAAGGTGGTAAAGAAGGTGAGTAGGGCGGTCTCGGCCTCGGCGCTCTCTAGGCAGCCTATCGCTTGAGCGATCGCCTCAAACGTGGACATTCGGTCGGCGAAAATGTTGCGCCGTGGTCTGTTCACATTCAGGGTGGGGCCAGGCAGGGCAACTGGTATTGCTGCCTTTAGGAGAGGCAGTCGCCGCATCATACTTTTAGTCTGACCCCAATTGCCATCTGGCACCAGTAGGGTGCAGGGCTTGGGTAGTCCAGCGACAAATTCCGGCGTTAGGGTCTTTGCCCCGCAGCCTGGAAACAGCGCCAGTAAGGAGCCGGGAGCAGCTAATAAGTCTTCACCGGTGACTGGCTGGTGCTGCAGACCTTGTAGCCGAATGCCGGCATTAGCTAGGGTCAGCTGAACTAGGTGACCAGTATTGCTTCCCCGCGGCCATTCACCCATGTGCATGATCACTTCGATACGGGTCGCCAAATTTAGCTTGGGTGCGACCTGACAAACGCACAGGGAGCGCGATAAGCGGCACGACGGACAGCGGTGAATTGATAGGTTAACGGGCGGTAACAAGGTGACATTTCCTGCATCAGAAATAAGTTCGCGGACAGCGCGCCTAGTGTGAGCGAGCTACCCGCGGACAGCTGAGACTAATTACCAGGAATTAGATGCAATTGACCACGTTTACTTGGTTGTTAGTGAAAACCTGTACGCCACCACCGAAGGTGACATTGCTCTGAGCACAAGCAGTGACATTGACTTGCTGCAGTACGGAAACACCGGAGATGCAATATAGCGCGAGGGGGTTAAGCAACGCTAGTTCTACGGCACCTAAAACGTTCACCATATTAATGATCACAAGTGTAGGACCTTTTGATGCATCGGCTATTACGTTGCCACTGAGCACGTTTACGCTAGTGATCGCCCGAACGCCAATTTGAAACGGTCCACCAACGGGGACACCAACTCCTGCAAAGGCCCCAAGGCACGATCCGACGACACCTTTGTCGTAATAACCACCACCGAAGCCACCAGGACCACCGAAGCCGCCAGCACCGCCGATGCCACCAGGGCCGCCGATACCACCGAAGCCGCCAGCGCCGCCGATACCACCGAAGCCGCCGATGCCGCCAGCACCACCGATGCCACCTGGTCCACCGACACCGCCTGGTCCGCCGACACTACCTGGGCCACCGACGCCGCCAGCGTTAATGCCACCGACGCTAGCAGGATCGCCACCGCCAATGGCGCCCTGTGGCCACTGAATATTACCGTTACCGTCGTTACAATATGCGTTTATGCCGCATTCCAGGGCCTTTCCGTCGGCGCCAAGCGCAGGGCCTGTTCCAGCGGGAGCACCTGGGCCTGCAGCGGGATTACCTGGTGCAGCGCCATCGACAGGAGCAGCGCCGTCAACTAGTGCGGCTGGATTACGGTTGCTGCTTTTTGCATTTATTTGCGCGCATCCCATAAGTATGGAAAGCACTGAGGTAGATGTTAAAAGTAAACTGGTGTGCTTTGAGACATAAGACATTACAACAACTCCATCGTCCGTTAGAAATTCAGCATCAACGTTTTTCAGCTACAGCTACGAGAGCAGCATCACTTTCACACGTCCGAGCTGGATTCAGCCCGGTGACAGCCATTTTGCAAATGCCAGGCCAATGTTGGTAGTCACCATTAACATGCTGAATTTGTTGCAAATCGACTCTTGTTTTGCGGCCTACTAAAGCTTTGTTTTTGTCGAATAAACCTATGGGGCGTCTAAAAAGAAGACAAATGGTCACCAACTGCATGGTCCACTTGGTGCCTGTTACGGCCTTGGTTTAGTATAGAGATCAAGACGTCTACAGATTTACGTAAGTTCGCGAGGGTGAATATGCCGGTGATACTGAGCCAGCCTGCACGAAGCTTGTGCCTAATCACA
>CAIWTN010000064.1 GCA_903915625.1 uncultured Pseudomonadota bacterium
AAGAAGACAAAAGGGGACACCCCATGATGCGAATGAACAAACAACTTTTGACATCTCTAGTGCTATTGGCTCACCTGGGTTGTGGGGTGGAAGCGGGAAACCCCGGTGGTAAGGGGGGAAGCACGACTCCTACCGG
This sequence comes from uncultured Pseudomonadota bacterium, assembly GCA_903915625.1. Taxonomy (GTDB): domain Bacteria; phylum Bdellovibrionota_B; class Oligoflexia; order Oligoflexales; family CAIYRB01; genus CAIYRB01. Next base: position 137 of record CAIWTN010000064.1, read on the forward strand.
CTCCATTAATCTATTTTTTGCGAAAGAGCCGAATGCGGCGGCAGAGAGTTTAAGTTTAAATATTGCTGGCGTTGATTTACTTGAAGGTAGCGATGACAGTGTCGTTGCTAGCTTGCAGTCTGTGGTTAATCAGGTTGATTTACTTGGCTTGACAGAAACGGTAGAAGACACGGTTGTGGCGAAGTCGAGCGAGATTCCCACAGGTGTTTACGACCGCATTGTGGTCCGTCTTGGTGATGATAGACCGGTGCGTTACCGGGGACGAGACGGTAGTGAGAAGCCCGTGCGTCTGGACGAATCACAGGGCAAAGCGTTCTATATATCGCAAAGTTTCGAAGTCGCCGAGGGTGCGACTACATCGGTAGTCCTGACATTAGACCCGTACTCTTCATTACAAGCAGATGGCGATGGTACACAGGGATTTATCTTTAAGCCGAAGGGTGATGCTAAGCTTAAGGACCGCGGTGTGCGTTATGAAGGTCGTGCCACGACTTCTGGTGCTGAGTGGGTTTGCGCATATGCTTATGCGGTGGCACCTCCGCCTGTTCCAGGAGCTGATCGTCGTAAAGGGTTTGGGAAAAAGGGCGAAAAAGTGCGGCCAGGTCCAGAATTAGCTGGGCGCTCGACCTATGCGACTAAAGACGCCATCGTCAAAGATACTAAAGTCAGCTGTGGGAATGCGTTCACCAAGGTTCCAGTAAAAGACGGCAATTATGAGCTCAGGCATCTAGTGCCCGCATCGTATTCCCTGCGCTTTTTTAAAGCTGATGGTAGCTATGAGGATGCGGCAGAGGATTTAAACCTGGGAGCGAAGGGTTAGTATCACGCCTGCGTTCACGGAACTAATCCCTGTAGTGCCTCTGCTAATATATTTGCTGCGTGCCGTTGACCATGTGCAGATTTGATGATGGCCTGATTTAGTTCGATTTCAATGCCGACGTAGGACCTTGCGGGAAACATAGTTCGCAGCGTCGTGGTGAAGCCATCGGCAGCACCGTTATACGGGTAGTTGCGCCTAAGGCGCCAATCATGACCATCGTGATCGATGCTCTCTGCTAGCTTATGTTGCAGCGTTTGTGCGAACGCCTTCTCCGTGGTGCGTTTTGAGTCATAAAGTAGGCCGATCTCTGCATTGCGCAGCACACCGTGCAGCTCTGGTGTGAATGAGTGAATGCCGAGGTGTAGTACACGCTTCTTTTTCGCTACTTGAGTCTGGATCCACTCCGCTACCATGTCCCGGTGTGGGTTGTAATAACGAGCAGTAATATGCTTGCGTACATTTGGTGGTAAATGATGGGTAAACTCAGAAAAGACGCGCGGATGCGAGAGTGACCGATTCAGATCAATCAGCAGTCGAGATATTGTTGCCGCGAATAAAGGTGCGCCGGTCGCTTTTGCCAAAAGGTTGGCAACAGCCAAGGCGCCGATGTCCAATCCGCGGTGTGTCGCCAATACCTTATTAGAGCCGCGAAACAGGCGAGAAAACTTAGCCGGAATGCGGTTACCGCCATGTTCACAGGTCAGAATCAGCTCATCAAACCAAGGTTTGTCGCCCGACCTTTGTCGGCCGCCTGCCTTAGCCATCAAAGACTCCGCCCTGTGGCAATAGTGTGCAGAGTTGACGATACACCGAAGCAATCTTTTCCTCAGTCGGGTTCGGTCCTAGAGCCTTGACCAGGCGGCGTGCTAAGCAGCCGTTGCGCACGAGCGTTTCCACCTCAGTGCGGTAGTGACTGACGGGGTAATTACCTGCAGCTATCAGATCACTAGTGATATGACGCCACAAGTCTTGCGCTTTTACTGGTCCCGTTTTGGGGTAGTTAAACAATTTCAAGTAAGCATCATCTTCGATGGTGGCCTGGCTACCGTCATGAAGGCAGGATACGAAAATATCGCGCAGCTTCGTCTCATGCCACTCACGTTGACTGGCATGACTGGCCCAGTGGCCCTGAGCCAGGGCTTGCACTGCTGACGTAACTGCCGTGATCACGGCCAAGTCCATGCGTGGCGACTCTTGAATATCGAGCACCCGGATCTCAATAGCGTGGCGATCAAAGCGTGCAATGGCTCCCCGCGAATTGAGCCACTCATGCTGCAAAATTCCCTCTGGATCATGCGGCTTAATGGCTTGATAGACGGGCTGAAGGATCAGTTTATCGTAGTCAGCATAGGTAAAGGCGCGTTCTGGAATCACCGAGCCAGTAATCAGAGGGACGCGGCGCTGGTTCTGCATATAAAATTCGAGTCGACTATCCATAAGGCCGGATGGCTTGCCTTCGTAGATTGGCGACGATGCCGCAAGTGCAGGCAGGATTGGTAACAAGACGCGAATGGCAGCGTGCAAGTGACCAAATTCCTCATCATTGAAGAAGGGGAAGTTGATGTGGACACTTTGCAGATTGGACCAGCCGTGGCCTTTGCAGCTGAATATCCGGTCATAGGCATCATAGACTTCGGCGTCGTCACTGACCCAAAGTTGAGTGTCGCGAGCGGGATTCATAAATGGGTGCATAGCCGTCGGCATCAGGCAGGCATTCTTGCTCGCCAGAATCTCATTGATGCGCTTGATCCCACCAAGGAATTTCTCATGCAGCCCGTTTAAATCGCGGCAAGGGCCGTTCGTCTTGAGCTCAATAACGTGCTTAACCAGCTCATTGGACCAGGCCATGTCGCCTAATTCGACCTCGTTCACGAGCTCGCCAGCGGCTTGAGTGAGCACATAGTCACAAAGCGGTTGAACAGCCAAGGTCGTCTTGTCGACGATCATGAACTCCATCTCGATGCCATAACCTTCGAACAAATGCAGATGGTCCGTGCGGCTCATTGATTGCTGCGTCCTTCCTTGGCATCAGTAATGCGGCGCAGGAAAACCTCCATAATCCGTAAGTAGAGGTCGTCCTTGAGAACTAAATCTTCGTATCCATGGTCGATGTTGGGATTGTCATTGATCTCGATCACGCAAAAGTTGTTACCAATTTGCTTGATGTCGAGGCCGTAAAGTCCGTCGCCAATCA
>CAIWTN010000065.1 GCA_903915625.1 uncultured Pseudomonadota bacterium
ATCTCTGGTTTTGTCTCAGTAGGACAATCCGACCACTCGCAAAACGGGTAAGCCCACCAGCCATGGCAAGACCCTGTAGCAGAGTGGTACTCCGCTGAAGATTTATTTCTCCGGGGCGCCCGATCTCACCAGAAAAATAAACTTGATAGCTATCACGGCCAGCAACAGACACAGTGATAATCGGGTTTTTCACGTAAGGACGCAGGGCTTTCTGCAAAGACTCAGTTACCTGCATGCTGGTGCGACCGGCCGCAGACACGAATCCGACCAAAGGAAATGTCAGACTACCAGTAGGAGACACCGTGAAAGTCCCTGTGAGGCTGTCCTGACCAAATACTTTCACGTTAATTTGATCGTTTGCACTGATGACGTAGTCACCAATCCGATTGAAGGTGGTGCCTGACACTGCACGGGTCAAATCCTGTGCCGGCACTGCCGCTGCGCAACCAGTCACTATGGCAGATATAAAAAGATAGCGTCGTGCCTTAGATAAGGTTTTACCAATGCTTAGCCCCGTATTAGCTTCCATTCATTGCTCCCTTACGTTCCTGCGCGAGTGCTTTTATTGCCATTCCCACGATTAGTCCAAGCACCGCTGGCAATCTAAAAAATGCCAGTCCAAGATCCGCCCAACAATACACTAGCCATCTAAGCACCATTCCCCACCCGAGAAAGCCCAGAAGACGTGCCCCCGGAGTTCTTGCCTCACGACTTAGTCGAAGGCAGACAGCAAATGAAAATGCCACCGTTGCCGCGAATGCAGCCATAGCTATGGGCCCACCGTTTGCCCAAATAAAAAGGACATTATTATGGGGAACGGTTTCGTACAGCGGATAAACCGTTGATATGTCGAGTAGTGGGATGTAACGCGCCAGGGTTACCCCAAATCCACGGCCTTGAATGGGGGCATTCATAATTGATCTGTAATTATTGTAATTTTCTACATCACGATAATCGAACTCACCGGGAGGCGGTGGACTGGTGAAGCGTTTTATCGGCGCTGAAATAGCGCCCAATGGCGGCGGCAAATCCCAGGTTACAATGACCAGCAGGGCAGCGAGTCCTACCAGAAGCGCTGCGCCTGCAATATGACGCAATCGTACCGACATTGGATAAATCAATGGCAGCAGCATCAGCGTCAGACCCAGGCCAAGGAAAGAAGTTCTACGTAAATTTATTAGATATGGCCCAATCATAACAGCGATAAGAAAAAATGCAGCGATATCGTGCAATATATGCTGCCTTCGATGCCACCAAACGTACGCCACATAAAGCATCGACATTGCGATAGCTTCGGAAGCTACATGATCAATCAGATACTCTCGGCTTCCGAGATGCAAATTAAAATCAACGATAAACACATACCAACCCTCAATGCATTTGAGGACGGTCGCCATAGTTAGAATTAAAAAAAGGTTTTCCGCATGCTCTGGACGTTTGTAGCTCACATAGCCCAAATATAACCAACAGCCTAGCACAGGAAGAAAGCGATTTTGGGTCATTGCGATCCCGAAATCATTGCCGCGCAACAGCCCATACAACACCGCAAACAATGCGGCACACGGCAAAGACAGGATCATCCACGGCATCAATTTATCTGAAGATAACGCATTCCCTCTCTTACCCGTGAAAATTCTGTGCAATAAACTTACGCCGACCAAAACCAAACTAATGACTTCGAATCCAGTAAAGTGCCAGCCTGGAATCCCAAGCAGTACATGTAAACGATCAAAAAGTAGGGGACCTAGCATCTCGCTAGGCGGATTACCTTCGTAAAACGGAAAATTGTAGGACTCATCCAAAAACACCACGAGAAACGCGAACGCGGCAACTACTTTGAACAAGTTCATATCTATAACAACTGGAAATGCATAGAACGCTGTCAGTGCAATTAGAGGCAGTAACGTCTGCGCTAAGGCGCCAGCGTTCAACGTGTACTGCAACATACAAAGGAATCCCGCAAGGACGGCCAGAATCACTAGCGCAATCTCATTGCGAATCTTCAACATATTACTAGGTTCCGATCATAATAATGCCACGTAGGCGCTCTGGATCACTGATACGCAAAATGCGACGTAAATCTTCATAAGTGGTCTTAGTGCCGTCAACGCACACAAAGCAGTCCGACACCTCAGACATTAGATTTACATTTGCGAGTATTTGATCCGCTTCGTGGCCACGGACGAAGATTGTGGTGTAGCTTTTACTAAGGGCAGAAAAAAACCTATTTAGCTGATCTGATGAGAGCGGACCTGCAACTCTATCGTCGGCAAGAACCAGATCAAACGCACGATTTGGTGACCGCGCCAAGCGAATATCTTTCCACACTGCCTTGCCATTTAGAAAGTCGGCAAATTTTCCTAAAGGAGCATCCTCTTGCGTCTCACTAGCAAGTGATCTTTCCTGATTACAATCGAACACCACTAAGGAACCCGCTGTCTCTCCGGCAATCACGTTCATAAAATTCAGGCAAAAAGGCGCGGCCATACTGCTTTCTGCTGCATTTACAAAAAGCACTATTTTTCCATGACAATTTCGGTTCACTTCACCGGCGAGTTGACGATATGCCAAGAGAGTAGCATCAGCTCCCCCTGCAGCGCTGCGACTGCGGCGTTTCGCCTGTCTCATAATACCGGCCAGTTGCGGTGAGATTGATGGATAACTTAGAAATTTACTAAGGTCGATGTAGCCCACCACAGGGACACCGGTAGCCATGGCGACTCGCCAAGGATCACGAGCCAAGGGCGAAATCATCTCTCGAATTGCCGCAGCTGTAGCCGCAACTACAAGGGCGATTAATAGAAATGTCAGTAACAACTGCCGTAGTTTTCGACTCTCCGGTGTTAAATCATAGCTTGCTGGCATGACCGTTCGTAGGCGCGTTCGCAATGCCGGCGACTCTGCCTGCCGGGATACATCCATCTCTTGCAGATTTAGTTCGTTGACCCGATCTGATAAATTTGGAATGAAGACTCCCCCGCGCAAGCCTAGTGCATCCTCGCGCCCCTCCCCTATTTCTACTTTCATCCCGAGTTTACGCTGGGCGCTTCGGATCTCGGTCAACTGCTGACGCAAGTTATTCAAGCGAGACCTGAGTGCCCGATCGTCAAGACTGCCACTAAGACTACGCAGCTCTTCTTGCTTAGCGACGACATCTGGGTGTGATGGCTGTAGCCTAGTTATGAGGCGCGCCAACTCCGACTCGATCGCGCTTCGTGAAGATGCAACCCTAGATTTCTCCTGGTCAATCTCCGACTTTACTAATTGAATTTTATCGATGATGTCGGCTTCTTGATCCTTCAGAACATCTTGTTCCGTGCGCACCGCTGCATTTTCAGAGATTTTTTTATCACCAAGCATGCGCCTTTCAGCATCTTCGGTTCTTGCTACATCATGCAGGTAACTAGCAAATAACTCATGTTGACGTCGGTAGGATTCGGCCTCAAAACGCAATTGGCTCTGGATAAATAATTCCATTGACGCATCAGCTAACTGACGTGCCTGCACAGGATCTTTGGCTTTGGCTGTGACCGATAATGTGTTTTTGCGATCATCGACAAACGAACCTATCGATTGACGAATCATCCGCGTGACTAGCTCACGATGATGCAGATCGTCGACCGTAGAAGGCTGTGACCATTGCGGCAGAAAATGAATCAGCTGCGGCACATTCGCAGCTAACCACGTGTACCAAAAAGAGGGCGCCGCGACACGAGCAGGCAACCCTACCTGCTGAGCAATTTGCCAGAGAAAGTCGCTGTCGGATAAGCGTGTCTTAAACGACTCGGACACCTGCCCAAAGCGAGGGAACATGGCATCACGTGGCACTGAATCTATGCCTACACGGTCGTCATAAAATGCAACTACTGTTGACGTATATTCCGCGGCACTTGTCCAAGCTAATACTGCAGCAAAAGGCAGGAGCGCTATAAATACAAACGCAGCAAAATTGAATTGGCGACGCCACACTTTCGCTAAGTATTCAAAGCGCGGCGGCATTGCGGCATTAATCGCCGAAGACGTGGCGGACATGGCTGACGTGGCTGTAGAAATGGTAACTTGGCTCATTGGTTATTCCAGGGCGAAGCATGAGCGACGACAATGATAGCTGCATCTAAAAGGTAGGGCGGAAAACGTAATGCAGCCGTAACTAGACTAATTATACGGGAAATAACGCGTGGGATGGATGGGCAGAAAATGCCTAAAAAACTGCGGCCAGACTCACCATCTGGCCGCTAAAACTAACACTATGTAATCAGCTTCCTGGCAGTGTTTTCACCAAGGTCACCGATGACCTGGCCAACCATGACCAGATCCGTGATGACCACAGCCTGGCCAATGCCGTCCACCGTGACCACCTCCGGGATAACCGCCATGACCACCACCTGGATAGCCGCCTCCGGGATAACCGCCATGACCACCACCTGGATAGCCGCCTCCAGGATAACCGCCATGACCACCACCTGGATAGCCGCCTCCGGGATAACCGCCATGACCACCACCTGGATAACCGCGTCCGGGATAACCACCGCCTGGATAACCGCCTGGATGCGCTGATGCTACGCCCGAGATGCCGCACATTAGTATTGCCATCAATTTGTGCTTAAGCTTCATAGTTTCAAATCTCCCTTTCCCCTTGTTTGCAAACCTTAAATGTAAGCAAAGCAAAAAGTGAGCCAACTCAAATAAATCATCCATCACGCTCAGCCGCGTCAGAAATTTGGATATCTCGCGTATTTTATAAATATTTTAATAAAAAAAACCGCGACACAGCCAAACTGGCGGAGTGTCGCGGCGATCTTCTAAGTAGTACTGGTACAGTTATGTTACTAAGCGCTAACAAATGTGACCACTACTTCAAACTCGATTAGTCTTCGAGTGAACTGGGAGCATACATAGCGACGCGGTCAACACGCCATCCCCCAGCATTGACAGAGTAGTCTGAAGTTAACCTGAAGCGCACCTGCACAGTCGATGCACCGTCAATAAATGCGCTTAAATCGTAGGTCTTATTAGTCCATCCATTAGCGCCGGTCAGTTTATCGAGTACCTGCCATTTACCGCCGTCCTTACTGACTTCGACGTTACCAAAGTCAAAACCCTTTTCGATTTCGGTCCAGGTGTCGAAGCTCAGAATGGCTCTTCCGCCGGTCACATTGACCGGAAGAACTGTTAGCGATGCATTCGAGTTCTCTTTGTATTTGCTATCAAGGCTATTAGATGCAAATACTTTTTTGCCTCTGATACTGTCGTTCACCAAATTCCACGTACCCTCGACAGTAACATCTTTCAAGTCTTGCGCATCGTTCCAATAGACGGCCCGCACTGGCTCCGTCGAATAAGAGATCGATTCAGAAATTGGTCCGTAAATACCGATCAGATTGATAGCTTTGACCGCAACGTAGCCGGCACTGTTAAAGCCAAGACCAGTTATTTCTGCCGCCATCTGCGTGCCATCGGTGCGGCTTTGCTTGTAAGAGACTCGCTTAGCGTTTTTCCAATCGTCTTCGCTGGTAATTGGGCGATCAGAGAAGCGAACTTCATAGCGCTTGGCCGGTCCTTTTAGGCCTTCATCGGTGGCCGGGCTCCAGCTTAGCTTCACAGATGTGATTCCGGCTGAGGCAATCTCTAGATCCTCGACTGCAGTCGGCGGATACGGATCATTGACTAAGGCGGTAGCTACATTCAGGCGTCCACCGCTGATGGTCTTACCATCAAGCGCAGCCACTGGATCGACGGTGTTAACCAGGCGGGACTTAATTTCTGCAGCAGTTGCATCAGGGAAAGCAGCCTTAACTAGAGCAGCGGCGCCGGACACATGAGGAGTGGCCATCGATGTGCCGCTAAGACGAGCATAACCACCGCTAGGAATAGATGACATAATGTTAACGCCAGGGGCAGCTAAGTGTACCGTGGACATCCCGTAGCAGGAAAAGCTGGCAAGCTGATCCCGATTGTCAGTCGCCGCCACGGAAATGACGTTATCTAGTTCGTAGGATGCGGGAAAGTGCGGGGAGTCATCATTGTCGACGCCATCATTGCCGGCTGCGGCGATAAAGAGGATACCTTTAGCGTTCGCTGCTTGAATAGCTGCCTTCATGGTCTCCGAAAAGCCACCGCCCCCCCAACTATTGCTAGTTAGCGTCACGCCCAGGGAAGTGCCGTATTCAATCGCCTTAACGGCATCAGATAGCGAACCCGATCCCGAGGCATCGAGAAACTTGAGTGCCACCATGGATACGTTCCAATTTACACCGACCACGCCTACGCCATCGTTGCCGCGAGCCCCGATGGTCCCAGCCACGTGCGTCCCGTGCTCGTTGTCGTCCATCGGATTATTGTTGCTGTCGACAAAGTTCCAGCCGCGGAAGTCGTCGACATAACCGTTATGATCATCGTCAATACCGTTTGACGCTTTATCTTTACCGTTTGCATCGAGTCCAGTCTCGCCCGGATTACGCCAGTAGTTTGGCTTGATGTCCGGATGGTTGTAGTCCGCCCCGGTATCAATGATACCTACAAGAACTTTGTCTGAACCAGTAGTTGTGGTCCACGCCTCGGTTGCGTGAATATCTGCGCCAGAGTATCCACCATTAGCACCGGTATTTTTTAAACCGTACAGATCACTAAACTTAGGATCATTTGGAACTACGTCATATGCGTGCATGATTGTGTTTGCTTCGACATATTCAACGTTTGGGTTTTCCAAAAGAGAATCTGCTTTTAACATCAGCACTTTTTCTGTCGGTTCCGCAAAGAACTCAATTAACTGTGCGCCGCTTGAGCGGAAGGTATGCTTTGCATGGGCCCCGATGGTGGAGAGCAAATGGATGCTCTGTCCTACATCGAAACTTGGTTTAAATTTGACTATGAGTTGTCCAGGGACATGCTCTTTATCAAGGTTTGCAGGTTTCGCCAGACCAATAGATGCATTGAGCATGCAACCCAAAAGTACAAATGCTCCTCGACTGACCCATCCTGTCATAGTCATCCCCTCGGTAAACAGCCTAGTGTGTAAATAAATTATAAACCGGGACGGACTCGTTAGCCACTCGGCCAGCCAGGAAATGAGGCAAACAAGTTTTGGATTTGTTTTTTAAACAAAAAAAAAGTCGGCGCTATCGCCGACTTCCTCATGGGTCAAAAGATGAAAATTTACCGCGCTAAACGCTGACGAGCTGCCTCGTATTTCAGAATGTCATCGGCATCGACCGAATCACTGTCACTCTCCGCCACCAAAGTCAGTGGCCTTGACCGGTTACCCTTATGATCTTTCAGCTTTTCTTTTTGTTTCTTGAGTTGCGCTGTCAACTTGTCGGCTAATTGATCGATCGATGCGTACATATCTTCTGAAGTGTGCTCGACCTGGATGCCGAAGCCGTCACCCGCGTCCAGACTGAGATGCACCGTCTGCTGATGACGGGTCACCGAAAAAGTCACATGCGCCGCAATCGGCTTCGTCACAAACTTGCGAATGCGATCTGACAGCTTCTCCTCGCAATAACTTTGTAGTGCCGGTGAACTGTCCATGTGCTTGAAAGAGTAGAGATATTGCATCGTACAACCTCCGATCTGGTTCAAGAAACAAAAACCCGGTCGCAACTGCGCCGGGAATTCCAAATAACTTTGTCTTTTTTGTTATTTAATGTTTGGTTTTTATAATCAGTCATTACGAGCCCGCCCGATTGATGGAGACTCTTCGGTCAAATCCACTCAACCCTTTACCTATATTTTACAGCCTAACTATGAGAACCACCTAAACCTCGCCCTGCTCAAAGTAATATGTTAAATATCCGATAGTTACATTTTGAGCCGATGACATGTGTCAATGCCGCCTAGTCGACTAGACCTCCATCTGCTATGGGAACGTCTGATGAGAACATACATCTTGGCCAAGTAATTCCTGAGGTTAAGGAGAGGCACCTGGAGACACGTTCGGAACAAACTGGCCAACTACGCGCCGAGATTGAACATATCTCGTATCGTAACGATGACAACGGCTGGACCGTCCTGAAAGCTCGAAATCATGACGACCAAGCGCTCATCACAGCCACCGGTTTCTTCGCTGCAGTACATGCTGGGGCTCAGTACGAATTTTTTGGCGCCTGGTCGCGTCACCCGACCTACGGCCCCCAATTTAAAATTGAGCGCATGGTCCCGATCCGCCCCGACACCGCAGCGACTATTGAACGCTACCTAGCGTCAGGCCTCATTAAAGGCATCGGTCCTAAAACAGCCACACGCATCGTGGAACATTTTGGGATAGATACTCTGGACATTCTGGATAGGGAGCCGAAGCGACTTGGGGAAATTGCGTCACTCGGCAAGAAAAAGGTCGTTCAGATCATCAAGTCCTGGCAGGAGCAGCGCACTGTTGCCGACGTCATGATGTTCCTGAATACCCATGGCATCTCTCCTCTCTTCGCTGCTCGCATTCATCGCCATTACGGACCAGATGCCATCAAAATTGTCTCCGCTGACCCTTACCAACTAGCAAATGACATATCTGGTATTGGTTTTGTCGTCGCCGATCGCATTGCCCAGAGCATGGGCATTGCTGCCGATTCCATTGAGCGCATGCGCGCAGCCATCATCTATCAACTGCAACAGGGTGAAGAACGGGGCCACTGCTACATCACCAAGACGCAACTCATCCGTATGCTCAGCAGCAGCTTGAATATCAGTGACGCGCAAATTTCGCCGCGTATCGGCGAGGCACTCGACCATTTAGAAGAAGTGGGCGCCTTAGCTACAGAACCTCTCGAGAAGACAGAGGCCAACTCCGAGGACCAACTTGGCTACTACCGTAGCGATCTTTTGGTTGCCGAGTGGAACGTCACGCGCGCAGCAGCGCGCCTACTTGATGTCGACTTGAGTCACGATCCGGAACGGATCGAAGCGTGGATCAGTCGTTACGCCGAAGCCTCGGGTACTATACTCGCAGACGAGCAGTTGGATGCCGTTCGTAAGGCAGCGTCAAATAGGTTATTCGTACTCACTGGTGGACCTGGCGTCGGCAAAACAACAACTGCAAATACTATCATCCGGCTGCTTAAGGCCATGGGCAAGACTGTAGCTCTCGCGGCACCGACCGGACGCGCAGCGCAGCGCCTTACCGAAGTCGCCGCGACGCCAGCGCGGACGATCCATCGCATGCTCGAGTGGCTGCCGCACCTCCATCGATTTGCTCGCGATGAAACCAATCCACTGCCAGTGCAAGCTGTCATTGTTGATGAAGCATCAATGCTCGACATTAGATTAGCTGATGCCCTGTTTCGAGCCGTACCACCCACCGCACAATTGATCCTAATCGGTGACGTAGATCAGCTGCCCTCCGTTGGGCCGGGCAATGTGCTGCGTGATCTCATCGACTGCCCGCAAGTTCCATGTACACGTCTCACACGCGTATTTCGCCAAGCTCAGTGCTCAAGAATTATCCAAACAGCGCACGTCATCAACGGTGGTGGGACGCCTGATTTCGCTTCTATGGGTGACCTGAGCGACTGCCAATTTATCGATGCAGATACAGGCGATGACATCAGAGAGAAGGTCCTTGAACTCGTAGAAAAACGTATTCCCCGTGAGTTCAATTTCGATCCCGTCAGTGACGTCCAGGTCTTGACACCCATGAATCGCGGTGAACTCGGCACTATTGCTCTCAACGAAGCTTTACAACGCGCTCTCAACCCGGAAGCCCCCCATAAACGAGAATTCAAGCGTGGAAGTTTGCTACTTCGCCAGGGTGACAAAGTCATTCAGAGTGTGAACAACTACGATCTTGGCGTATTCAATGGCGACATTGGCTATGTCCGCGATACCCGTGTCGAAGGCGGCCGATTGCTCATCGCCTTCGGCGACGATAAGTTGGTGACCTATGATGAAGAGCAGGCACTAGATTTGAGATTGGCCTATGCCATCACCGTCCATAAATCACAGGGTAGTGAATTTCCAGTTGTCGTTATCCCGTGTACGATGCAGCATTATGTCATGCTTCAGCGCAACCTTATGTACACGGCCTTGACCCGAGCGAGAAAGCTCGCCATCTTTGTTGGCGCGAGCAAGGCCCTTCAATTCGCTATAAATAACCAAACCAGCGGCCAACGCCAGACCGGCCTGAACTCTAAGTTGCGGGCAGAAACTTGAGTCGAAGCGCGACAATCTGGTCCCTGCTATCAGCTATTGCTGCAATACTTGCTATTTGGTCTCTAGCAGCATGGTTGCTGCCTATCGTCCAAGATGAAGCTTATTATTTTGCTTGGGCTCCGCACTTAGACTGGGGATACTTCGATCACCCTCCTCTCGTAGCTCTAATCTCGTGGCCCGCGACCATTGCTGGAGGTTCGGCTTTGATCGCTCGGTTAGGCACATTATTTACTGGTCTAGTCTGCCTACTCGCCGCGGTACGCCTTTTCCGTACCGTCGGTCTGAGTACATTTAACGCTCTCACTGTGGCCACAATCCTCGCTTTTGGTAACCTCATGGGACTTGCCTATGGTGTTATCGCTACCCCCGATACTGGTTTAATATTGGCGTGGGTACTCGCACTTAACGAAGCTGCGCTCGCTCTGAAAGGCCACGAGCGGCGTTGGCTAACTGCCGGACTGGCAACGGGGATTGGACTCTGGGCTAAATACATCATGCTTCTCATTGGTCCAGTATTTCTTTGGGCGTTAATTGCTCAGGAACGGACGCAACCAGAAAAAGGACGCGGCTTAAGAGGACCATGGCCATACTTAGGCGGCGTTGTCGCATTGTTGGTGATTGCACCACATCTTTATTGGAATGCAAAGAATGATTGGATCACTCTTCGCTTTCAGATGCGTCATGGACTTGCTAGCGAGCACCTATCGGTCGACACCTCGCAGACTCTACCACGCGCATTACCAGCAGAGCCGGGTAGTCGAGAATGGGACCTCGGGAAGATCTGGAGCGGCTTCCGTGATGAAGAGCAAAAAAAGGAACGCGCTCCGGGTCCGTATGACGAAACACTCAAATCCATCAATCGGTACTTTGGCTACTACGGGAGCCAAATAGGTGCATGGGGTGCCTTGCTAGTTGCAATGGGCATTGGACTACGCCAGCATCGGCAGCGCTCTATTTCTGATCAGGAAGCCTCTAACCAAGGAGGTGTTGCTCTTACAGCTGAGACAAAACCACTCTTGATCGCTGCGACCGCAGTACCGCTTTTAGTATTTGGCCTGCTAAGCTTAGGTACTAAAGTCGAAGCCAACTGGTCCGCAATGTACCTGTTTGCGGCTGCCGCCTTGCTGACCCCACTTCTGCTCAATAAATACAAAGCTGTTTTTATCGGCTTTCTCATCAACGTTTGCTTAGTACTGAGTCTCATCGTCCACGCCAACACTGGCATCCTGCCTATCCGTGCGGACAGAGATAGGTTGCTTGCCGAGACCCATGGTTATGCACAATTGGCCGAAAAACTTGGCGCTTTGGGCGAGCCCATCTTCGCGGACAGCTACCAGATCACAGCCATGAGCCACTTTTATAACAGCCGCGCCCTCGTCGCTCAATGGCCCGGAATCACGAGAGATTCTGAATTTGTGAGACGAGCCGCCATGAACCGATGGACGCTAGAAGACCTCAGATCCGCCGGCGGATTCTGGCTGATTACTTCCGCTATGCCGATGGCCATACCTGGCTTCTCGGCCAATAAAATGACTCAGCTTAGGGATTGCAAGGAGAGCGGCCTTCAGGTAATCAGCTCCACTGAACCTCGCTCGTCAGCCAAGCGCTGCGCGAAACCTGTGCATGAATGGTACTTGATTCGCTACGATGCGTAGGTAGGCAGTGAGTAAATCAGGGAGTCAGCCGACTTGCAGAAATACCGCCAGATCATCTGCAACACTTACAGATCGCTCGAGCATCCAGATTTCAGTTTCGTGAAGAGGGCCTTCGGTGCCCGTCCCTACGATCCACTGATTAAGCGACTTCGTGACTTCGGTGTCGTTGAAGAGCTAGTCCAGGCGGAAGACGATGTCTGTTTCAGCTACTTGCTGAAGGGCCAGAGTTCGCTATGGGGCCTTGACCTGTCCATCGTCGGACCCTTTGCAATATTTGTCCGCGTCAAGGGGCGCGTGAGTGCCGACGATTTCCTTTACCCAGGTCGGATCGATTTGACGGGCTTTGAGACCAAGGTCCTCGATCTCCTGGCCGGGGCCGGCGTAAAACTCATGACTACAGAAGAACTTAGCGTCGAAATGCCGATGACTCTGTATAATACTAATCGGAATAACGTTAAGCTTTACCAGGCTTTGTTCTCTGACCGGGAGTTGCCGCCATGGGAAGTGTGACCGCAGCCAAAGTGATTGCCCTGGTGTTGACTCTGGGCTTTTCATTAAATGAAATGGCTCGCAGCCGTAGGTTTACTCGCGATCCCCAACGCGGGCGACGGCAGACGAAAAGTTTAAGCGCAAGATTGCCTGGCTAAGGCTTACTCGGCACTATACTGCCGAAGTAAATATCCTGCTCTTGACCAGAAAATGGTCCTCGGACCATATTGCGATCAACGAGGAACCGTTTGATCGCGTGCCGCGCGTAACGAATATTATAGCGCTTCAAAATCGCATAGCAGCCAAACATCATGTACTCAGCGGTTTGAACTCGCTTGGACGCGCTAAAATGCAAACACTGCTTTAGTAGCTTGACGACCATAGCGTTCATGGTTCGGTCGGTGATGTTTAGCTTATCGAAATTGATACGACGCATAGCCTGAAGCACCTGGCGACGGTCTGTAGACGGCGGCACTGCCTTCCGTCCCGCGATCATTTCGTAAAGAATAAGTGCAGCACAATAAATATCAGTCTGAGGACAAATCGCAGCCTCAGAAATGTGCTCCGGCGAATAATAGCCGGGTGTCCCAATCATGTAATTTTTATAATCCTCGACCTCTACCTGGCAAGATAAACCGAAATCTGTAACCATGACCCGGCCGGTTCGGTCGAGAAGGATATTTGATGCCGACAAATCCGAGTGGATCGTATCGTGCAGATGCAGGTGATCGATTCCCTTCATCATGTCGATGATGATGCTGAGCGCCACGAGCGGCGGCACGATACCAGCCTGCTTGATAAAAGCATGACCGGACCAACCCTCCACAAACTCTGTGACGATAAAGCAGTTCGGTGGCTCGAATACGCTATCGAGATAGCCCACCACATGTTTGTGATGCATGCCGGCCATGATTAGCAACTCACGATGAAAAATACCAAGGAAGCGGCGATTCTGGGCATACTTATCGTGCAGCACTTTCACAGCAACAGTGTTGCCCGTGCGCTCATCAATCGCGCGGAAGACGCGCCCGAGTCCACCGACCCCGACCTCCTCGATGATCCGGTAGTGGCCGAGTTTCTCCGGTAGTTTTTTAGTCGCTTGGCCCAAGGGTCGCTGTCCCATCCTTCCGTTTAGCGAGGAGTCCTCCCCCCACCTACAGACTATCGGGACAAATAAGCTTTGGATTAATCCAAAATCGAGGCAGCGCTTCGCTTGAATCGCAAAATAAACAAGAAAATCAAATTAAAATAGCGCGTTACGATAGCATGTTGGAATGCGTCTCGGGGCCGAAGGCAGCAAGCCTGTGATAAATCTCAGGTGCCACTTCATCAGCGTAGTACCCGATAATACCCAAAATGCGGCCTAACATGTCCGCATCAAAACTATTGGCTAACACTTGGCAGGCCAAGCTCACCTCGCCAACGTCATTCACAGCCAACTTAGCCACTTGCAGTCGGGTATTAAGCTCAAGTAATTCGCGCGACAGCATTTGATAGCGCGGCGAATCTATGCGGAGGTCGATCAACGGGCGAATCTCAAACGAGACACATGTTTGCGTCAATCGAATACTCAGTGGGAAATACCTTTCTGAACCTTGAAAACCAGTCAGCCAATGATTTTCGCCAGCATTTTGAAATGCCCAACCATAATCAGTCAGCATAGACTCTAGAGAGTGCGCGGTAATTTGCGACATTGCTAGCTGCCCTAATTAATATGGATATTAGGTACAGGCTAGCTTGTCATCACTCTAAGGTCAATCGCTCAAGATTGGTGATCTAGATCAGAACTTGAGTTCTTTGATCTCCTGAACAACATCAGTCTCCGCTGTTGTTTTCTGGAGCTCAGACAAGAGCATTCCCTGTTTAGCACTCATGTGCCTTCTAACGCTCTCAAGATAGGCTATCTGAACCCATCCAGGCATTTTTGCTAGAGCCTGGGCCAGTAATTCGGTGCGCTGGGGTATGTATTGCTCAAGAACTGATTGAGCTTGCTCTGCTAGGGTTAGGTTGCGTGAGACTGCAAAGTAAAACAGGTGGTCAAAGCCCGTTACTCCTGCGGTTGGTGGGTGGGCCTTAAGGTGCCGCAGTATCGCCACACTGGTATACAAGTTAATGCTAGAAAGGCTGAGTTGGCGTAGTTCTTCCGCAGTGGGAATCGCCAAGTAAATTAAAAAATCGTCTGAGGCGCGTTGTGGATCCAAGTGAATCATCGCTTGGGCAAATTCCTCATCACCTTTTGCCATAAGACCCACGCGCATTAACGTATAAGCACTGCCCAAGTGATTGGCGCGAACTGCATTCGCCATTTGGGGGATCATTACTGAATCATCCTCGCCCTCGGCCAGTGCCCGCGACAATTCTATATCAACAGCCTTAGCGAGCGCATCGGAAGGCTTAACCGCTGCCAACTGCCAACCGAGTTGCTGCGCTAGTACGCGGCCCGAACCAACCAACTCACGAAAGACCTCCGGCTGCAGCGGCACCGGCATGGCCGCATAAAGATGCCCAGAATTGATCAACTGAGCATGGTCGTAACTCTGTAGATTGTCGTGAATCATGACGCGCAATAATGCCGCAGCCGCAGCCCCTTGATCCCGCTTCTTAATTAAGCGTTTGACTGCTGTCAGAGTGTCTCCACCGTAGTCAACACCAGCTTTAAGCGCCTGTTCTAATGGAAGCTGATCGTCGATCTTGGGAGGAGGCATGGTCAATTTCCGCACCTCAGTCGAGTCAGCTTTTTCTGCAGTCGTGCACGCAGTCATCGGCAGTAACGCAAGTACGGCTAAAACTGTAGTGAGATATCGCATGTTAGCTCCTTGTATCAGGGCTAGCACCCTGGATTACGCTTACTATTTATTAGAATCGCTTGGTCGAAGTCTTATGGCTACCAAACCACCAGTAGCTGCCTGCAGCCGTGCCACCAACGCAGCATCGTCTGCACCTTGCTTAAGCTCGACTTCCACAAC
Source organism: uncultured Pseudomonadota bacterium (assembly GCA_903915625.1). Classification (GTDB taxonomy): domain Bacteria; phylum Bdellovibrionota_B; class Oligoflexia; order Oligoflexales; family CAIYRB01; genus CAIYRB01. The sequence goes on from CAIWTN010000065.1 coordinate 15,254, forward strand.
TAGATCGTTGCTACCATTCACCTTCAGGCATCGTATCAAGGTAATACCGTGCTGCAAAAAAATTTCCGTCCACACTCGGGGATTCATTCGCCCATGGCGTCCTGATCCGGCTGCATCTAACTCGAGGGTTATCCCCAACACAGAGCTAAGCCGCTTGAAAAAGTCTAAAGGGGTAGAAACCAAGACGCGCTGCTGGTCTTCGTTAGTTTTCTGACTCAGGAGCAAGGTGCGAGCGAAGTTAAGTTGGTGCCTGGTCCGAATCCATAATACCGCCAGAACGACCCCACCTAACCCCGCAAACAGATGAATCACTGCGTTCATAAAATCACCGCTATCAATACAGGCAGAAGGAGGAACCACCAGCTGGCAAACTCTGCTTTGTCTGTAACCGCAACGCTACCACAACCAGATTGGACGCGGTTGTATACGGTTCCTGAGTAGGTCGCCGACTTCCCGTCGAGTGCCGCCTCAGCGTCGACTATACCGGATCCAAGCAATGGCCAACGATTTGGCGACCCGCGGATCAAAGGATCATAGTAAAGATAATTGATCCCATCATTAATACCGGGGTCGTAAATCCGAGGATCCGCTGTAGATATGATGCTATTGCGCAGAGCCTCGACGCTGCGATTCTGATCGTAAGACAGGATCAACCCAGCGACTCCTGCGACCACAGGTGCTGCCATAGAAGTTCCCTGCTTATCCCCGTATCTGCCACCTGGCAGGGTCGAGGTGATCTCCGATCCAGTAGCACTATTGCCGCCGGGTGCTGAGACATGCACCCAGGGACCAAAGTTAGAGTAACTGGCCTTTTCATCACCCTGGCCCGTCGCAGCCACTCCGATAGCCCCTGGATAAGCTGCTGGAAAGGAGCGCAGCATCGAGTCCTCGTTGCTCGCTGCCGCTACAACAAGTATTTGACTCGATGACTCACCGAGCACACTAACGAGTAATTCAACCGCGCGATTAGGGGCATATTTTCCGAACGACGAGTTCACAATTCGCACGGCGCCTTTGTCACCGCTACGAAATAGTGCCACGTACTGCATTGCATTAATAATCGACTCATCCGACGCAGCCCCGCTACCGTCAATGTCGGAAATAATTTTAATTGGTAATACTTTGCACACTGGACAGACGCCACCGACGGCGGCACCAAAACCTACACCAAAGTCGTCACCTGAGTCGGTACTTAAATCGGCTGCGATAATCCCAGCCACATGCGTACCATGTTCGCAGACATCAATATCCGTCGGTGACCCATTTGATTCACAGGATGTGTTGTAGGCAGTCAGACTGTAAGGCGCCACATTGCCCACTCCAAGTGAGCCGCGCGTTCCCTTTGTGGTATCGCAGCCATGTAAATCATCGCTACAGCCCGATGCCCCTGGCGATGGATTGGTGAAGATGTGATTTTTTAATCGGGGATGCTCTATGTCAACGCCACTATCTAGAACCGCGATCACTGGTGTCTGCGTAGTAGAGAAATTCGCTGTTGCTAATTTTTGCAGCGCCTGTGGCAATTTAATTTTCTGATGCCACCAAATGCCAGCATCTTGGTATTTGGTCGCCAACTCGGGAGTGTAAGGATTAGTTTGTAATTTACTGGTGTAATTTGGTTCCGCAAACCAGATAGCCTTATTACGTTCCCACTCTTTTAACATTGAGACTGCAGCATCCCGCGAGGCAAAATCAATCGCAGTGATAGCTGCCGGCAATTCATCCAATTTGGTCTTGTCCCAAGCAAACCTAAGAGCTCGCGGCGGAGCCAGCGCATCCCGTAGATTAGGATCATGCGGATATGCCAAATCAACAGTCCCCAGATAACGCATGTCCTTGATTCTTGGATCTATCAAGTGATCTGCCGCCAGATAACTGAAATGATGACGATACTCGTCACGAAAAGAGGCAAAACGGAGCAATGATGCCCCAGGCTGACTACGAAAGGTCACTATATAGCTGTTCTTGACCACTCGACCCGTGGCCGTCTCGCCGGCCGTCGCCAGGCGTACTACTGGCGCCTCTTTAGGCTGTAGAGATGCAGCCGGGTTCTGGCCGCAACCGGCAAGACCAAACAATATGAGGACTGGTACTCTTAAGATGGTGGATTTCATATAATTTGATTCTACGATTGCAGGCGGGTAAAAGCGAGACTGAGTCTTAAGACCATGAACACCAGTCGATTTATAAAAATGCCCCAGGAAGTGGACGGAAGCTAAGAGGGAGCGATTTCTATGGCACGAGAAGGTAACGGTGAATTCATCATTGTGCGACCAGGCGACTCATGCCCACCGGCTCTCCCAGCTATGTCACAACTTTTTCAACAAGCGAAGAGCACTAATCTAGTGCCTGTTGTCCTTCTTTACGGAGCTGATAACCCAACGGCACGTGCACTCGCCAAGCGGCGTCATGATGTAAAGGCGGCGCTGCGTACCCTAGGATTTGCCGTCAATGCTTTGACGTCAGGCTATACATTCCAAGATGAGCTCGCTGCATCCAAAATTGACGCTATCACCCGCGCTGTGCAGCTGCTAGAGCGTGAAAGCGACCTCCTGGGCACACTTTTCGCCATTGAATAACTGGTCGATATCCTGATTTTTCATGGCCGATGTGAGAGAATCTTGCTATCACACCTTCTCATTTTTAGCGTCAGCGTCCGAACACATGGATGCCCCCAGAACTAAGCAGATACCGGCGGGAACTCAACTTTGAACATGGCTGATCTCCAAACCAAAGTATTCGTGGTCTCCGCTCCCTCAGGAACCGGCAAGACCACGCTGAATCGCCGCCTTGTCAGTGATCACCCAGAAGTAGAAATGTCCGTCAGCTATACCACTCGCTCCAAGCGTCAGGGTGAAGTAGAGGGCGTCCATTATCACTTCGTCACTAGAGAACGCTTTCAGGAGCTCATCGACCGTGGCGAGATGCTTGAATATGCTGAGGTATTCGGCACACTTTATGGAACTCCCAGGGATGAAATCAGGCGTTTGGCTCATGCAGGCAAAATTGCCTTGCTCGAGATCGACGTCCAAGGCTGGAGGCAAGCACACAAGTCCTTACCAGAAGCCAAGTCGATCTTCGTCCTCCCACCCTCTGTTGCTACGCTGTGGCAAAGGTTGGAGCAACGAGGGACCGAGCCCATGGCAGTGCGCTGGCGCCGACTGATGACAGCTAAGACCGAGGTTGCTAACGGTACGATGTATGATCATTTTATCGTCAACTACTCGTTAGATGCCGCTTACGAAGAGCTAGAATCCATTGTAATTAAAGGGAAAACATCCAAAATCGGGCACGCCGAGGGCGAGGCCCTCTGTAACCGACTTCTCGATGAATTCGCTAATGCACCGTGGATTCAGAAGCTTGCCCTTGAGTTTCCTAACCCGACCTAACCCCCTTCCACACCTAACCGACTCATGCCACTTGGATAAAAACCACCGTAATTACGCTCGCAGATCGACGTATTGCGACTTCTAGAGGTACACTCTAGAGACTAGGCGGGATCAAGAAAGCATGAATTCAAATCGCCCCAGTCAGACCGATTCCACGCAAAAAGCGCCCACGGCAAAGTTACCCGTGGACCAGGATCCTGACGTGATCTATCGAGAACTCGTTGGCAACCTGCAGGCTTACATGCGCGAGGAAAAGCTGGACACCATCCAGAAGGCCTATCAATTTGCCGCGCATCATCATCGGGATCAAAAGCGTCGCTCCGGCGAACCGTACATCACACACCCGCTCGCCGTCGCCAACATCCTGACCTCGCTTCGCATCGACATAGCTTCCATCGTTGCTGCGATCTTGCACGATACCGTCGAAGATACAGATGCCACCCTTGAGGACATCGAGAGAGAGTTTGGCCAAGATGTCAGCAATCTCGTGGACGGCCTCACCAAGATCAGCAAGATCAAATTTCGCTCCAGTCAGGAGCGCCTTGCTGAAAACTTTCGCAAGATGGTTCTGGCTATGGCCCAGGATCTGCGCGTCATCTTAGTTAAATTAGCTGATCGCCTGCACAATATGCGCACCCTCGACAATCTCGCCCAGGTGAAGCGGCAACGTATTGCCGAAGAAACCCTGGAAATTTATGCCCCGTTAGCCAACAGGCTCGGACTTTACGGCATCAAGAGCGAGATGGAAGACTTGTGCATGCGTGAGCTCAAATATGAGCTCTACCGCGACATCAGCAATAAGGTACAGATCAAGCGAGCCGAACGAGAATCATACATCGCTGATGTTCGGACTATCTTGGCCAATGAATTGGCTAAATATGGGTTCACCAACCTCGTGGTCTACGGCAGACCCAAGCATTTTTACTCCATCTATAAAAAGATGGTAGAGCGCGGCTTAGAGTTTGAAGATATCCACGATCTCTTTGCCTTCCGCATTATTGTCGACAATGTCAAAGACTGCTACGAAGCACTCGGCGTTGTGCATGCCATGTGGAAGCCGATGCCTGGGCGCTTTAAAGACTACATTGCAATGCCAAAGGCCAACCTTTATCAGTCACTTCATACGACAGTGATTCGTCCTAATGGCGAGCCAGCCGAGATCCAAATCCGCACTCACGAGATGAACCAGACATGTGAACTCGGTGTCGCGGCTCATTGGATGTACAAAGAGAAAAATGCACCGCAAGGATCTGGCAATGCCGATCTGAAAAAGTTCTCCTGGCTGCGTCAGATCATGGAATGGCAAAAAGAGATCAAAGATCCAGACGAATTTTTGGAGGCTGTGAAAGTTGATCTCTTTCAGGAAGAGATCTTCGTATTCACCCCAAAAGGCGACGTCATTCAATTACCCGCCGGCGCGACTGCACTGGACTTTGCGTTTAATGTTCACACTAAAATCGGGATTACTACGGTCGGAGCCAAAGTCAACGGCCGCATGATTCCGATCAAGAAAACACTAAAAAATGGCGATATTGTCGAGATCCTGACGGCACCGCACCAAAAGCCAGGCAAGGACTGGCTGAGCTTTGTCACGACCTCGAAGGCGCGGAACAAAATCCGCTCCTACCTGCGATCGGAACAGCGTGATCGCAGTCGAGCACTTGGAAAAGAGATGCTAGCGCAGGAACTGCATCATTTTGGTTTGGATTTCGACAAGTTGAAAAGCGCCGAGATCGAACCCATCTGCCGATTCGGCAAAGAGAGCACGCTAGAAGACGTGCTGGTAGCGATCGGATACGGCAAAGTAAACCCGAATGAGCTGCTGAGTCGCGCTTTTCCTGCGCGCCAACCTAAGGTGCCGGAAAAAACCGAAGTACTAAAGCAAGGCTCCGAAAAACCGCGCACCACTTCAGGCGAGAAAAAAAGTGGAGAGAACGGCGGGATTTTGGTGCATGGCATCGAAAACGTTCTGATCAACTTTGCCCGCTGCTGCCATCCCCTGCCTGGGGAGACTGTAGTCGGATTTATCACGCGTGGGCGCGGCGTGACTGTGCACCGGGGTAGTTGTCCACGCGCACTTGATTTAGATCCACAGCGACGTGTCGAAGTACACTGGGCACAAGAATCAGAAGATAGCCGTGGTCAGCATGCAGCTTTCCTCCGCGTCACTGCGCAAGATCGACAAGGTGTGTTGGCTGAGGTGACTAGTGCTATCTCGGCTTGTGGCGCTAATATACAACGCGCACAAATTCGCGTGACCCCAGATCTTTCAGGAATTTTAGAATTTGAAATGACTCTGCAAAGCCTAACGCAGCTGCAGGCGATCATTCGTAAAGTTGAGTCGATTCCATTTGTTCAAAAAGTAGAACGGATGAGCACTCACAGGATTAACAAGAAATAAGATCCAAAATGAGGACCGTGTAAATGAACCTAATCGCTTTTATATTTTCATCCGCATTTGCACTGGCAGCGCCAGATGCTCCGCAAACCCATAGCAGTGTTGAAGCTAAGGCCGTACCCGCAGGCGAAAATCTGAGATTAGAATTCAAAATAAATGCCGCCAATGGCCTGCACGTCAATCAAGACGCCCCCTGGAGCTTGGAACTGAAAGAAGCCCCGGGCCTTAGCTTTAGCCAAACGAAATGGAATAAAGCGGCTTTAGATAAAGCCCTCCCGGGCTTTAGCGCCACAACAACAGCCAAACCCAGCCAAGCAAAGGGCGTAGTCAATTACACCCTTACGGCTTTCGTCTGCACTGATGATAAAAAGCTATGTTACCGCGACATTCTTAAGGGCGAACTTCCCTGGCAAAAGCCGTGAGGCTATAAAGAGCCTCAGCCCTCTCCCTCTAAGGCCTGCTTAAGAGCCGCTTCGTTCCAGACGGGAATTCCGAGCTTACGGGCCTTTACCATCTTGCTCGAGGTAGATGTGTCGTCTTCGGTCACCACGGCATAAGTCGCCGAGCTTACCGAACTACCGACTCGTCCACCCGCAGCTTTGATTTCTTTCTCAATGTCTGCACGTGGACGACTAAGCGAGCCGGTAATCACTAATTGTTTACCGGCCAATGGGCCATCACTCGCCGGAGCCGTCGCCGCCTCTGGCTTGACACCCGCAGCTAGTAGCGCATCGATAATTGGCTTTTTCGCCTTAAGTCCCGCGACTAGTTGTGTCGCTGTTTTATCAGCAAAACCTTCAATCGCCGCAATTTTCTCGACCGATAAAGCAATTAGATCGGTGAGAGTTGGCGCTTCCGCTAGCAACTTCTCCCAGGTGGTCCTACCGGCGCCTTCAATGCCTAGACCGCTAAGAAAGCGGGACAGCGGCAAATACCGGCTCTTGTCGATGTTGGCAAATAATTTTGCCGCCATCTTTTCTTTAGTCTGGGGGATCTGATAAAAATCTTCCAGCTTCAACCGATATAAATCGGGAATTGCCTTCACTAATCCAGCTGACATGAGCGACGCCAAACGCTTCTCGCTCAAATCATCAATTTCGGCGGCACGAATCCAGTTGAGGATACTACCCAGCTGCTGAGCCGGACATACATCGTGATTCTGGCACAGCAAACGCACATCATCATACTGGAGATGGCTACCGCAGGACGGACAGTCCTTAGGTAATTCAACGTCACCATCGCCTGCCTCTACGACCTGCAGAAACTTTGGAATTACCTCGCCAGAGCGGACGATTTCAATCTTGTCGCCAACTTTTAAAGCAAAAGTCTTCACATGCGCAGCGTTATGTAACGTCACGTTAGTTATGACAGCGCTACTCAGAGTGACGGGATCAATGACAGCGACGGGGGTAACTATTCCCAGACGCGAGGTAGCCCAAGTGATCTCGTTAATGACACTGATCGCGGTCTCGCCTTGCCACTTAAAGGACATCTTAAATCGCGGGTGATGCGCCGTATTACCGAGAGCATGTTGTTTTGCCACACTGTCGTAACTAAACACAGCGCCGTCTGCGGGCACCTCGCCATCGGACATCGCTTCCTTCACCTGATCCAGATAAGCCTGCACTGCAGCCTCACCCTTCAGACGCTGCGGCGACGGCAGGCGAAAGCCTGCTACACCTAGCCAGTTTAACTGATCCATCTCTGATTTTTGCTCGAGATCCTGATCTTGGCCGCTCACACTGAAGCCGAAGAAATTAAAATGCCGAGCTAGCTCACCATAGGTTTTACGTCCCAAAAGACCGGCGACAATGTTGCGCGGACTGTTCGGTCGATCCAAACCTAAAGCCTGCATCTCCTCGGCAAGTCGGACGAAGTTACTCTCACTGCAATAAAGCTCGCCGCGAATCTCAACCGTGCCGTTTAAACTAATCTGCGGCAAGACATCACTCACCCAGCGAATCTTGGATGTGACGTCTTCTCCAACTAGGCCATTGCCACGCGTTTTCGCCAGCGCTAATGAACCATTTTCATAAATTAAACTTAGACTAACGCCGTCCACTTTAAGAGTACCGACCACCCACTCAGCATCAGCCCAGCGCAACAGCTCAGCCACCTCATAGGTCTTCTGTAAACTGAGCATCGGTTGTGCATGAGACACTTTTGGCAGATCGGAGATTAGCTCCCCGCCGACCATACTGAGGGCTGGGTGCTCCCGCGCAAGAAGGCGAAGTTCATCCTCGAGCTTGTCGTAAGCGATGTCCGATATCTCGGGCTTACCACCGTAATAGGCACGCTTATGATGCACAATCGCGTCTGCCAACTCGGCAATGCGGTCCGCATGATAAGTACTTTTGCGCGTCATGGCTCCCCCGGGGCAATCGATGATCTTTAGGAACGAACTAATCTAGCATTAGATAAACTTATGATGTTTGACAGATGAGCAGAAAAAGGCCCGGTGACAATTTGCCACCGGGCCTTGAGTATGAAAAGAACAAACAGTCACACTAGGGGGGGCGACAAAACTCTATTACTGCTGGTGGGAACTTGTGGCCACCGTGCTGGGGAGCCCTGCGGGCACTATTGCTCCCAAATCAGACCTTTGGGGAACTCGACGTTGTTTAAGGTCGTCACAAGCTAGGCACTTGGGCGGTACATTGCTAACCGGAGACCATACGCTTGTATCGTCGAGGACGATGACCAGTCCACCTGTTGTAGCGTCAACCTTGGTCATGGAGATGTGGACAGTTGCGTCCTTACCGGCCCGGACAGTTGCCCTTCCTTCGCCGCGGGAGTAGGTCCGGCCCGAATTGCTTTCCAAAAGGTTAACGGTGATCCAGTAATCGCCCGCTTTAAGATCATTGATCTGAATAGCTTGGTCTTTGATTTGGAAGATCTGAGTAAAAACCGCATCGCCATTCACGCCACCGAAGGGCACAGAATCACAGACCCAATTGGTTACCCCACTGTCTATAGGTGTGGCCGAGGGTTTCGAACCACTCCTTTGTTGGCCAAGTCCCCCCCTTTTCGGCAGAAAAGGGTCAGCGCTCGCCTAGTTTGGGCAAGATTCCGTATCCAAGCGCATACAGAAGCGGCTTTGGTCGGTTAAGCCCATGTAATCAGGAGGAAATATCTTCGCAAAGGGGGGTCGCGCGGGAAATCAGCCGGTTACAGTTTTTGAGACATCTGCAACTGCGACTTGGTCCATCTCTGCGCCTGGTGCGCACAATCACACATTTCTAGAAGCTACGTATCCAATCGCCATAGTTTGACGAGATGAATGGTAGCTTCCTCGTCAGTTATCAGGAACAGTTTAGTGCTAGTTTATTAAATTCACTTTGACACTAGAGCCGACATTAACGCTCACAAATCCAGACGTCGCATTACTCTGATTACCCAGGACGATGATGTCGATATTTCCATCAGCAATTTGCGCCTTAGAATCGAGGTCTATAATAAGACCCGATATTACATTAACGCTAGCGCCAAGACAGTACCACCCATTCGGATTTAGCAATCGATAGTGTGAATTACTTAAAACGTTTACACCAGCAGGGATAAACACTAACTCAGGGGCATCAGTTTTTGCTGTATCTTGAACTGACGTGCCAATGCCAAATACCGTGACACCGGGAGTTAAGGCGCGAATTGGCGATTTTTCATTGAAGGGTGCCTTTCCCTTCCATGCCTTTAGGCAGGCATTAACGCCTTGTCGTGCATTTGGGTCCGATTGACAGACAAAATCATTGGCCAAGCATCCGTTGCTAAGCTTAAAAGATGGCGCACCGTGCGTTAGCGGCGCTCCTGAAATCTTTACTGCGGCATTTTTTTTATTTTCATCGTCCTTGGCTTCCTCGACTGCTGGAGGCGCAGAAACGCTGGTTTGTCCTGATTTTACTTTGCTATCACTAGTACTGCTTTGCTGATCAGATTTCGTCCGCTTATCGCTCGTTGCAATCTCGGATCCGCATCCGACTATCATATAAAATGCTGCAACTAGAGCGACTGAAATTCGATTTTTTTTGCCCATGATGCACCTTCTCTATAGTGATAAGTTATGGATAGTCGCATTTCTCTAGTTCAAGACTGTCGTCTCGATTTTTTTTCACTGGCGATTTGTATCGCTGCATCGGAAAAATAATGGGATGGATTGAGATGGAAAGAGCTACAATGTTTTACCCGATTTTCAGGTGCCGTCAGCCACATACAGTTTCAAAACTAATCATCGAGTTAAAGTAGCTCTGTTCGATTGCCCACGTCACCGAAATCGCTGCCGTAATTGAATGCAATTATTTTGTAACGAGATAGTTGACCGATATACCTCAGGTTATTCCAAGATTTTGCCGATTAATCTCATATCTTCGCGACATCGAATCCATCTTGGAGGATCAAAATGGATCACGGATTGAAGCATGTGCTGCCGACCGTCTTCATGGCAACGATACTAATGATGCACTCGGTTGCTGTCCGAGCTGATCCCTTACCATCATCCCCCCTACTAGCTGGGGTATCAAAATCTCCGCGATACTCAGCCTTAAACCAAGGCGATGATTATTCAAGTCCCGGTACGCGCAACGAGAATGCAATGGAAAGCTTAGAACGAACCTTCGGGGTGAGGCACACAGATCGTGAGCGCAAAAGAAAAACTATCGAATTACTTGGCGGCGCTGACTCCACCATCACGCCCTCGGTTTTTGCCGGCGGCACAGGAGTCATAGGTTATTACCTGACACCCAATGTGGTCGTCGACGTTGGCTTACGACTTGCCCTGGGCATCAGACCGTTCAACTTTTCCAACTTGTTCGATAAACAGGTCGCATACGAGGGCACTGGTGCTTTG
>CAIWTN010000066.1 GCA_903915625.1 uncultured Pseudomonadota bacterium
AGCGAAGATGTTAGCTTGGATATCTAACAGCTCAGCTGGCGACTCTGCAAAGCGCTTAAAATTGGCATGCTGAGTGGTGGCCAGGTGCTTGAACAATTCCTTGGCCAGAAGGAAGCGAACGAATGGGCGCTGCTCAGGACCACGGAAGCGAATCACCGTTTTGGCGGTATCACCAGAGCCTTCGGTCTCGATTTTCACGGCGCGGTCGATCGTGTCGTCAGCGACCAAGGTAATCCCGGGGTAGAGTTTAAATAATTCAGGTATGTAAATTGGCGCTTCGGTAAATTTGCCGGCATTGACCACTGCCTCGGCGGCTTTAACCACGCTCGGCCGGTCCGTGTCGAACAACTCCTCGAAGGGCTTAGTGCTGCCATCATTTTGCCAGCGGGAGGGGTTTTTGAAGAATTCCTTCTTTAAATTCTCCAAGCTGCGGCCCTGCAAAGCGAAGGCGCCGTATCCGCGATATTCGAATACAGCTTCCTCTAAACCAACCTTGCCCGAAGCAATGTCAATCAGCAGGCGCTCGTCGATTGCTAAGTGGTCAGCGATGCTACGCAGCGTCGCCAAAGCGCGAATATTTTTCTTGCCCTTTTTCCAGTGGCTACAATCAGCAGGATCGTAACCAAGGATTGCACCGACGTCTTGGTCGATGACCTTGACGTTGCCCTCGTAACGGATTTCTAGGGCTTCCTTACAAAATTTAAACAACGTCGCTGAATGCGGATACCGATTTTCGGCCGTTTTCTTCATGACCAAGCCCTCCCTGGAGTTAACGCCATCAAAGCAAGAAACGGCCTAATGGCCTTGGCGGCGCGGCATCTTGCCACGCATAACTTAACGAATGATGTCTGGAGACTAGTTCAATTAGAAACGATTTTGGTGCAACGGTCAAGAAGGCGGCTGCAAGATCGGGGATTTCGGACTAAAAGGCAATAATATCCCCTCCCTAGGCGGGAGGGGTAGAATCTAAAAAACAGTATCGTTGCTTACTTATTGGCTTCGAGGATCGCGATGGTCATCGGGCCAGGTAGTTTGCTGACTTTACATTCAACTAGCTGGGATACCTTGGTAATCAGCATTTGAGCACGCTCGGGAGCCTCTCTCTCACGGCCCTTCAGGCGGACAGTCAGCTTGACCTTGTCGCCACGTTCGAGGAACCGCTTGATGGCCGAGACTTTAGTCAGCAAGTCGTGATCCGAAATGTTGACCTTGAGCTGAATCTCTTTCAGTTCTGAGGTCTTACCTTTGGTCTGACGCGCCTTCTTCTTTTCGTACTCCAGCTTTTTATAGTCTTGGATCCGCACTACAGGCGGGTCAGACTTATCGCTGACGATGACCAGGTCTAACCCTTGCTCATCAGCTTGCCGTAAAGCCATATCGGCTGGAACGATATCGTTAAAGCCCTCTCCCACTAGGCGGACGCGGGTGACAGAGCGCGCCATGACGCGAGTAAAAATATCCAATCGAAACAGTCTCCTCTGACGTTAACGAAGATCTGACAACTACATCGTCAGGTCTCCCTTATTACCTGAATTCGAGCAATAAATACAGACTATTTGCCGGACAAATCCCTGATTTTTGGTGAAAACTTGCCAGTTCCCCTCAATTCACGCATAATCTTGCGAAACATCAGGATTTTCCGACAATTAATGGGGGGCTTCATATGGTTAAGTTTGCAACCTTACTTACCGGCATGGTCATGTCTATCGGCGGCACCGCAGCCTCTGCAGCTGTGTGGGATATCGACGCATCCCACTCGTCCGCTAGCTTTAAAATCAAACACCTCGTCGTTGCCAATGTCCGGGGCGAAATTGGGGGCCTTAAGGGCACCATCGATATCGATGATAAGAACATCGATAAATCGAAAGTCGTAGCCACTCTCGATGCAGCGACGATCGACACTAAAAACGCGGACCGCGACAAGCACCTGCGTAGTCCTGATTTCTTCAACGCCGACAAATGCAAAGAAATCAAATTTGAGTCCAAGGCAGTGAAAGGCACAGTCGGCAATCTAAAAGTAACTGGGCCGCTAACTTTAAACTGCGTCACCAAAGACGTTGAACTCAGCGTCGAAGGTCCAACCGCCCCTGTTAAAGGCTTCAAAGGTGAATGGCACCGCGGCCTGACAGCAACCGCAACCATTAACCGTAAAGATTTCGGCATCAGCTGGAATAAGACGCTCGACGGCGGCGGCTTAGTGCTTAGCGAGAACGTCGACATCACCCTAGACATCGAAGTAGTTGGCCAAGAAAAGCCAGCTCACTAAAATACCTTGAAGGTATCTCCCTAACGAAATCGGCCCCAGCGCTTTTGCACTGGGGCTGATTTCGTTAGGCTAGCTTATTAAACGCCAGGCAGGGCGCTACGCTTCGCAAAGATCTCTGGGCTCTCGTCCTGCTCTTCCTGAGCATCGAAAGACTCATGATCAAAGTGCGTCAGCGAACTTATAAAGCCAACCACTCTATAAAGCATAGCTGACATCACGAAGGCAAAAAGGCCAACTAAAACAGTCGCCGCTAGGTGCTTAAGCAGCAACGTATATTCACCGGTGATAGCACCACCCTTGTTGGCAAATACTGCAGTTAAGATCATCCCAACCACACCGCCAATTCCATGACAGGCAAAGACATCAAGAGTATCCGCCAGCCGACTTTTCAACCACTGCGCGTTCACCGCTAGGTTCGATACCATCGCAGCGATCGCCCCGATAAGTACGCTCGCTCCCACGGTGATGAAACCCGCAGCTGGAGTTACCGCCACTAAACCCACGACTGAGCCGATAGCCGCATTAAGAGCTGTCGCACGCCGGCCAGAGATTACATCGATGAGCAGCCAAACCACCATTGCCGCCGCGGCAGCAGTATTCGTGGTTAAAAATGCCGTGACTGCTCCTCCATCAGCCGCAAGCTGCGAGCCGGCATTGAAACCAAACCACCCAAACCACAGTAGACCGGTACCGAGTAGCACAAAGGGAATATTGGCCGGAATTACGTGATGGCCACCACCACCCTTGGGGCGCCCCACGGTCAACGCGCCCGCCAGCCCAGCAAAACCCGCCGTCATATGCACTACAGTCCCACCAGCAAAGTCCAGCACACCCCATTTACGGAGGATGCCATCAGGATGCCAGGTCCAATGCGCGAGTGGCGCATAGACCAACAGGGTAAACAAAATCATGAACATGATGAACGCGGAAAATTTGATGCGCTCGGCAAAAGTCCCTGTAATCAGGGCCGGCGTAATAATCGCAAATTTCATCTGAAACAAGGCGAACAGTGCCAAGGGAATTGTTGGTGAAAGCACCGGATCAGACCCCAACCCGACATTCCTAAACATAAAAAAATGCCGAGGATCACCAATGATGCCATGAAACGATGGGCCAAAAGACAAACTGAAAGCGACACTTACCCACAACAGACTGACGACACCCATCGCGATGAAGCTCTGGAACATAGTGGTCACCACGTGCTGTCGACTGATCATACCGCCATAAAAGAAGGCTAGACCTGGCGTCATTAGCAGGACCAGTCCAGTAGCGGCCAGCATCCATGCGGTGTCGCCAGTGTTAATCGCTCCAGCGGCAGAAGTGGCTGAAATAGGGGTTGGTGCACTTACCAAAGCACTTGCAATGATGATGACGGCTAAAGCCGCCAGCGCCGTGAGGCGCTTCTTGTTGCTCACGGGGGGCCTCCTCTAATCTTTTAGAATCGCTACTCTAAAAAAACGCCCAGGCCCAACTGCGGTGAATCAAACCTAATATCTAGGTCCAGACTCATCCAATCAGGCTCTCAGACTGCGGCAGCATAACAAATAGATATTCGCGCAAACAACAAAAGTTATTGGCGCGAGCCAACTTAAAGGATCGTTGCGGCCGTTGTCGCCAACTCGCTACGCTCGCCACGGTTCAGTGTGACATGTGCTGCGATAGGTTGGTTACGAAACTTCTCAATGACATAAGTCAGGCCGTTATTTTGCGAGTCGATGTACGGATTATCAATCTGATAGGGGTCACCCGTCAGAACAATCTTGGTACCCTCACCTGCCCGCGTCAAAATAGTCTTAATCTCATGCGGTGTGAGGTTTTGTGACTCATCGACGACAAAGAAAATATTCGGCAAAGAGCGACCACGAATATAAGTCAACGGCTCAACCTGAAGCATGCCTTGGTTGATAAGCTCCTGGTAGCTCTTACTCAGCCGCTTTTGCCGCGTATGAGTGCCGCCGCTTAGCAACAGTTCCAAGTTGTCATAAATCGGCTGCATCCATGGGTTTAACTTCTCATCGAGGTCGCCGGGTAAAAATCCGATGTCCTTACCTAAAGGAAACACAGGACGCGCGACGAGTAATTTATGATACTCGTCCTCATCTGTCGTCTTGGCTAATCCCGCGGCGATAGCAAGGAGTGTCTTACCCGTACCTGCGTTACCACTGAGCGTCACAAGCTTGATGTTGTCATCGAGGAGCGCTGCCAGGGCAAAAGTCTGCTCGACATTGCGCGGGTAAATACCCCACACACCCTCAGCTTGATTTTCCAGCATCTGAACAACGCCAGAGTGCACGTCAAATCGGCCGTAAACAACCTGATTAGGATCCTTCTCATCTTCTAAGACAATATAGTGGTTAGGCATGATTTCAATGCCGTCCAACTTAATCTGCCGCTTGGTGTAAAACTCGTTGATCGTGCGAGCATCCACCTTAAGATTGAGAATACCGCTATAAAGGTGCGAGATGTCGACTTTATCAGCTTCGAAATCCTCGGCCAAAATACCGAAGGCATCGGACTTAATCCGAAGATTCGAGTCTTTAGTAATGACGATCACGGCACGAGACTCGCCAAACTGCTTTTGCAAAGTCAGGGCGATCGCCAGAATGTGATTATCAGTCCCGTCCACTAGCAGCTCGGGCATAATCTCCATGTTGTGGCCGAGATAAACAAACAGGCTGCCACTGTCGACGCGGTCCTCAAAAAGCCTCACGCCTGATGAGAGCGTCCCTCGGGTCCGCAGCCTGTCCAATATCCGGGAGACCTCACGGGCATTGCGGCCGGTCTCGCTTTGGTCTTTCTTAAATGTGTCGATCTCCTCGATCACGGAGATCGGAATCACCACATCGTTGTCGTCAAATTTGAAGATGCTGTCCGGGCTGTTGAGCAGGACGTTAGTATCCAGAATGAAGACTTTTTTCATGGAACTCTTCTGGCCGCAGCCGCACAAAAAAAATGATTGATAGCTAAATATAGATACTTACTTAAGTATTGTCATGGGTTATTATCCGATAAAGAATTAGCAAAAGTAGCCAGCGAGGCCTTCGATTATGGAACTCGACGCCGTTCAAGCCATTAACGAATTGTCGCGGCAGCATCGCGAGCATTTCCAAGAGCAACGGATCATCCTGCCGTTCATAGACTATCTAGATCTGGTAAAGGAAAATCCCAACGCCTTGATTCGCAGCTCTGCCGAGTACATCCGCGATACTTTCGATCATTTCGGTAGGCGTGATCTAGGCAAGAATCAAGGGGTCCGCTTCAAGATCTTCGACATTGGCAGGGAAAAAACTGGCCCTATCGTCGGGGGCGAATCAGTACAAGAAGACATCTACAATATCCTCCAGTCCTTTGTCCGTCAGGGATACATCAACAAATTAATCCTACTGCATGGCCCTAACGGCTCCGCCAAGACTTCGACCGTCGAGGCGATTGCACACGGGATGCAGAAATACAGCGAGCTAGCCGAGGGCGCCGTCTACAGCTTCAATTGGATTTTCCCAAGCGAGAAAGCGGCACCAGCGCCGCTTAAAGGCGACACTGGGCCGATTGGCTTTGGCGCTCTAAAAGAGTCTGATGTTGACGCTCAGGGATCCTACGCACTCCTTGATGATTCGATGATCGTGTCGAAAATTCATTCGGATTTCAAAGACAATCCGATTTTCTTGATCCCCATGCCCCAGCGCGAAGCTTGGCTACGTCGCTGGATTGCCGCGAGCGAAAACATACGACCCGAAGACGTTGAGCTACCACCGCACATTCGTCAGGCCGGCCTCTCTAAACGCAACCAATTGATCTATGAGAATTTACTTAATGCCTACGATGGTGACGTAGCGAAAGTACTGCGGCATGTGCAAGTAGAGCGCTTTTTCTTTTCGCGGCAATACCGTGTCGGCATCTCCACAGTCGAACCTCAGATGGCGGTCGATGCGGTGGAAAAGCAATTGACCATGGACCGCAACATTCAGAACTTGCCATCGGTCCTGCATAATATTCGCTACTATGAAGCACAGGGCGAGCTGATCGAGGCAAATCGCGGCTTACTGGAATTCTCAGACTTGCTGAAGCGCCCTTTAGAGGCGTTTAAGTATCTGTTAACCACAGTGGAAAAGTCTTCGGTGAGCCTGCCATCGTCGACAGCCAACTTAGATATGGTCTTCTTGGCTACTACGAATGAAAAACACCTAGACACCTTCAAAACGATTCCTGACTTCAGCTCATTCCGTGGACGCTTTGAGCTGGTGACTGTCCCCTACCTCCTCCGGCCGTCGCAAGAGATGCAAATCTACAGCCGCGACGTCGAGGCACTAGCTAAGTCAAAGAAATTTGCTCCTCATTCCGTCAAATTGCTCTGCCTATGGGCTGTGATGACTAGGTACAAGCAACCGGATCCTGAATATTATGATGCCGCTCATCGTGGTCTCATAGCCCGCTTGGACCCTAGGTCGAAGGCCCATCTCTACGAAGACGAACCCATGCGGCCGATGTTTAAACAGGCCGAGGAGGCTCAGCTTCGCGAGCTAAGGTCCCGGATCATTAATGAATCCGTGGGGCTCGTGGTTTATGAGGGCCGGTTTGGCGCTTCACCACGGGAAATTAAACAGATTCTGCAGCGCGCCTCACAAAACCCTAATTATCAGTCCGTCCTTCCGATGGCTATCTTTGAAGAGCTCGAGCGGATCATCAAAGACCGCACAGTTTATGAGTTCCTGCAATTTGAGCCACGCGGCAAATATCATGACGCGGCACTATTCATTGGCATTATTAAAGATGAATTCGCCGACATCTTTGAACTCGAATCGCTGCGCGCGATGTCGATGGTAGCGGAAGAAGAGTATGAGAAACTGCTCAGTCGCTACATCGAAAATGTGGTGGCCGAAGTCAAACGAGAAAAAATCTACAACACCGCATCCGAGCAGTATGAACCAGCAAATCAAGCTCTGATGCAAGAAATTGAGCGCATAGCTGGCATTCAGGGTGCTGCAGACAGGCACAGAGAGAGCCTACTCAGTCGACTGGCAAGCTGGCGCATCGATCATCCTAAAGATGACCTAGACTTAGGCATGGTGTTCCAGGACATCCTGAGCAAGATACAGGAGCACTACCACGCCCAGCACAAGAGTGTCGTACAGGTCATCTATCAGGCAATGCTCCTAATCGGCACTGACGAAGAGCGGACGTTGAGCGACAAAGATAAAGAATCAGCTCGCGAAACCTACGCTGAACTACAGCGCAGGTTCGGCTATGATGAGCTATCGGCTAGGGAGTCGCTCAAGTTTATGCTCAAGCACAACAAGAAGCGCAAAAAATAGTCTTAGATCTGATCTCGCATGAGCTGCTTGATTTGTTCGGGGACAGACTGACCATCTGGTAGCAGTCTGTCCTCAACATATATGCGGCTGATGTGGACACGTGTATCGCCGGTGATTAGCGAAGGCGAGGCATAGTCCTCGATGGCGAACACACGCAGAAATTGGTGATCGTCCTTCTTAATCAGACGTAAATAATTATGACTAATCTCGTGCTCACGGCGAGTGCGGAAGGTCGTAAGCGAGCTTTCGGAAGAAACCTGTTCAAAAGGCACACCCTTAGCACGCAGCAGAGCCGAGGCAGCACTCATCGCCTGCTCGCCAGCGCTGCTATCTTTACCCGTGATCTCGAACACCCGCTTCCATAGTCGACGCGTGCGCAGCAAGTTGATCACCAGTTCACGAAACTTTTCGCGTTCGGCATCTGCCAGCCGCTCCGACGCGGTCATCAATGCAGGCTCAATATTGTACTCGTCTAGATCAGCGTAGGCTGTCAAGTCAGTCGGCAAGGTCCAGCCACCCAACATCCGCGCCAGATGCTGCATCATGGCCTCTGCTGCGACAGAGGTCTTGTGAAAATAAAGCTGTAGATACATCGAATGACGGGCCCGCAAATAATCTTCAAATGCCGCGAGCCCAGATAAGTTAATCGCTAAATGGACACCTTGATCTCGCTCATCAAAGTAAACAGAGAGCGATTCCTGAATTCTAGTCGCATCAAAAATACCGTAGACGACCCCACATTCGCGCGAATCACGAAGCAGATAGTCCATCCGATCAGTATCAACTTCGCCTGAGATCAATTCGTGACAAAGGCGGTAAACACCGTGCTTGTTAAGTGGCGACCCAGGCAGCGGCGAAATGGCTGGATTGATAATACTGACGACGTCACGCGGCTCAATCTTAAGACCACCCTGATAAGTCGCATTTACTTCCGTCAGCAGTCGATCAACTAATAGTAAAGTATAGACCTCATGCCGCACCGGCCTAGTCGCAGGATCCTTGCCTGCAGCCGCAATATTTAGACAAGACTCTTCTAGATACTCACGCAAATAAAGCGGAACGATGTCTTTGTTGGCCGTTAAGATTGCCTTCCAACTTGGCAGAAAGCGTTCCCCGCTGTGCGAAAACGGCGGATGCCCAAGGTCATGCAGCAGACCCGCCAAGCGAATGGCCTGTAGCGTATAAGGACAGCCGAACACCTCGTCAATAATTGGGAATGTAGGTGCTAGCAGACCATGCACTAGAGTTTTGCCACCTATGGCAACTCCATGCCTCTCATTCGCCGCAAAGTCTCGGTAACGGCTGCAAGTCTGAGCTAGCCGCTTTTGATTGGAGCGGATTTTGCTCCAAGTCAATCCAGTGAGATGCATCACTCCTAAGGAATGCTCAAATCGAGAATGCGTGGCGCCTGGAAAGACCAGCGACAGAAAGGCAAGCTGACGAATGCGACGAAGCCGCTGCATCATCGGGTGATCGATCACCTTATCTTCGAGAGCAGTGACATCGACAGTGCCATGGACGTTGCCGCGAATCCGACGGACAATTTCTAATTCGATATCACTCACGATAATAGCTACCTATCATATCTTGAACATGGCTGATGCCACGCAGCTGCAGTTCTGCAGCTAATTCAATGAGCAACTTACTGACCACCCACGGCCCTTGATAAACCAGAGCTGTGTATATCTGCACGGCAAGCGCACCCCTTGCCATCTTATGATAAATATCAGCGCCACTCAGAACACCGC
This sequence comes from uncultured Pseudomonadota bacterium, assembly GCA_903915625.1. Lineage (GTDB taxonomy): Bacteria > Bdellovibrionota_B > Oligoflexia > Oligoflexales > CAIYRB01 > CAIYRB01. The sequence continues at coordinate 9,324 of CAIWTN010000066.1, forward strand.
CAGTTGCGATCATCGGCAACTCACCACGGTGCACGCTATGCGCCCACTCAAGACAGGCCGTCGATGGCGCCATCAGTGGGTGACCACTTTGACCACCGACCTCAGGGAACGTCACACGATGAGTATTACTAACGATGATGCCGCGGAATCCGCGATGAGCAATCGCAGCAATGATTGCTTGAAATTCGCTGCGCTCCATATCCGGATCAAGCTTCACCCATACTCGTGGCAGCATGACACCAACTTCATCGGCCAGACTATGAATAAAACTTGGCGTCGCCAAGTCACGCAAACCGGGAGTATTTGGCGACGAGATATTGACGACGAAATATTGCGCTAGTTGATCAAAGGTCGTCATGACCTGCAGAAAATCATCGATAGCGCGGTCATTGGGCGTGGCTTTATTTTTGCCGCAGTTCACCCCGAGAGGCACGCGATCATGATGCCAATTTAAGCGGCGCAGCCGTTCCGCCACAGTAGCCGCACCGTCGCTGTTAAAGCCCATCCGGTTGATTAGGGCACGCTGCTCTGGTTGGCGAAACAGACGTGGTTTTGGATTGCCTGGCTGTGGCCTGGGTGTGACCGTTCCAATCTCAAGCATGGAAAAACCCATGCGAGCGAATGCTCCTGGCACCCGCGCATGCTTATCAAATCCGGCCGCTAGACCGATCGGATGTGCCAGCTCACCAATACCCGGCACGTTAACGCGCATACCGGCGGTAAGCGGTTCAATAAAGGGTGCAGGCAGATAGTCAAGGAGACCACGCGCCAAAAGGCTCATACCTACATCATGAGCCATCTCGGCCGGCAGTAGGCGCAAGAGCGCCGTCCCTGCGGTCCCTAGCCAAGCTGCTAGAGACGCCCGCGACGGCAAATGGGCTGCAGATAATGACTTTGCTGTCTCATCCATGCGGCGCAGCTTAACCTGTCAGCCCGTCGACACTCAAGAGATTAACCTACCTAGGCAGATCGTGTATAATCAGAGGAGACCAACCTTGCCCAGCACCGTTTCTACCTACTCAAGATGACCTAATTCCACTTTCCGTCCTACTTCTAGGCTCTTAGCCAAGCTCAACAAGCACCTATATAACATTGTCATAACTGGGGGATGCACTGTGAACCTGAATGTGCTGCGCTATCGCGCTCGTCCTGAGGAAGAGTGGCGTACGTGGAAGTTTAACCCGACGAGCGGTCGTTTGCGTTCCTACCTGTATATCGGCGCTCCCAGGCAGGACCTCGCTGAGATTGCCGCAGGATTAGTTTATGCACTTACGGGTACTTGCGCGCCAAACAAGGTGCATGAAGTGGCCCTGCAGCTAAGCGATGACGGCGGTCACACGTGGGTGGTGCAGCGTCGTGGTAACACCTCGCGAGTGATGCGTGACGGCGTCGCTCTAGCCCCTGGTGATGGCGAAACGGCCTTGGCAGCAGCGCTCTTTGATCACGAGCAACCCCTGCAATCGAATGCCGAAGTGGCCCAATTTGATGTCCAGAGCATCGCTGATGAACTGCGAATTTTACCTCTAGGGCCTAGCGCCGAGGGAGCCGCAGCTCACAGCGTCAAAGATATCGCCCAGCAGCAAATGCGTATGTTAGCTGGAAAATGTGCTGACAGTTTCAAGTTGCCGCAGCTAGCAGAGCCGCGACTAATCACGCAACTCGCTGGAAAACTATCCCCGCTGCACATCCAGTATCACGAACTAGCACGCCAGTTTCAGGACCTAAAAGAAGAAACCCAAGGCTTTGTCGCCACGGAAACACCGCAGGTAGCTGCCCTTGCCAGTGAACTTGAACTCCTCGACAAACTTGCCGATATCGCAGTGCCGCTGCTGCAACCAGGCGTCACCCTTAAATCACTCAAAGATGACTTAGCCAAAGTCGACGGTGATGTCGCCGACCTATGCAGCAGTATGGGCGTCGACGCCAGCGAAGGCAAAGTGCCTCCATGTGACTTCCGCTCTGCCATAGCCGTACTAAGCCGTCTCGAAGCATATTCGCGGCTCATTCACGCCACACAAGACGCGAGACGCTACTATCAAGAACATCTGGAACCCGCCCACCAACGCTACGTACGCCTCGCCGAAAATGGCATCGCCAGCGATCGACAAGTGGCTAGCGAACTCGAGCAATGCCTCGCCTCCCTCCAAGTTCGACTGCGCCAAAGGAATGTAAAGGCCACCAGTCACGGCGAGGACAGCATCAAACCTAAGACTTGGTTTGAGCGCTTGAAAGCCAAGCCAGGTGACGTCGAACAGGCACCAGAAGACAACGTCGTCGATGCCCAAGTGGCCGCCGATCTCGAGACTGCTGAGATGGCAATTAGCTACGCGCTCAAACGTGTTAAAGAACTTAACAATGGTCTAGACGTAGCACGTCGCCAACATGACAGCGCTCTTGCCGCGATCGACAAAGCCCATGAAGACCTTGTGCGTAGCTACGGCAAAGTGCGTGACCAATGGCTGGCGACAGCGCGCAAATCAACTCTCCCAGAAGATCTGGATCTAAACAAACTTTTAATTATCGCTGGAAAACACGGCAAACTCTCAGCACTCACTGATAAACGCATCGACTTGATGCAAAAACTTCAGCGGTTCAGCGCCAACTTGGTAAAGAGCGAACGACTAGTCCGAGACTGGCGACAACTCACGGGTAGTCAAAATGCATCCGACCTAAGCAGCCCCAATATTTTACTTGGGGAAGTGCAGGGGCTTCTTCGCTACCGCGACAACAAGCGTAAGCGCTTCGAACAATTAAAAGGTGCTGCAGCTGAGGTTAAAGCCAGCGCCAGTCTGCGCGAGCTGTTAAAGGCTAGGCGCAAGATGCTTTTGGCAACGTGGCAGAACGCGTTCGACGATACCGGCATCCCGGTCTTCCCTATCCACGATGACCGTTGCCCCGAGTTACTGAAAACAGCAACCATCATCGAAGCTTTGACCATGGTTCATGTATCCTACGAGCCGACGGAAAGAAAACTTGAGATCGCCGAGCAAAGCGAGGCCGTTCTGAGCATTTATCTCTGGGACGAAGAGAAGAGTGTGCAAAAACATCGCCTGGCGATGCTGAATGCAATTGATGAGTCTACCCCGGCAGAGCCAAGGATTTTCCTGGTAGCTGACCTAGACTTTGCCGCCATGCTAGGCCCCGCCGGACTGGGCCGCGGCCAATTGATTGAAAAACCAATACCAGCCACTGCCTCCGCGAACGTCACCGGAGCCACGCCGACAGCGAGGACGCAATCAGTCGTTAAACAACCAGCCACCATCGCAGCGCAAACACCAAATACCCAAGTAAATATCGGAACGATTGCACCCGCAGTCAACCCGATGTTGAGTGATCGGGCTCGCCGCGCACTGGAGACCCTGACGGTCAAAAGATGACCTTTTTGACCCGGCCAAATCGGTTGCGCTAAGGCCTGGATCCGACAAACCCAATTTCTCTGGCGCCTGTAATCGCTTGAGAAATTTGGGTTTTGTATTTTTTGCTAAAGCTCTCCATGGCTCTGGCCGAATGACCCCTCGGTTATTCGGTTCGGGTTACACAATGGGAGCTTTAACATGTCGGTTGTACGCAAACTTAGAGAAATCACCGCCTCGAATTTACGGAATACTGAGAGACGCCAGGCAAAGGCTAGCTATTCAATAGGCCTAAAAGGCATCCTCGGCAGCTGTCTACTCGCTAGCAGTCTAAACGCCTGCAGTAGCGCTAACTTTGCCTCACCTACTGGTGCTACTGCGTCCGGTAAAAAGACCGGCTCCTCTGCTACGCCAGGCAAGGCTGGAAAGGGCGCCGCAGACGGCAAAGCCAAGGGTCCAAAGAACGATTCCGATGGCTCAAATGGTGGAGAGCCCGACAAAGTGCCGCAGGCCTTAGCTCTCTCTTGTACCGAATTAGCCGATCCTGACACCGCAAAAGTCGAGCTCTTACCAACGAAACCTGGTGAACCAGCTCTTGCACAGCTCACTGGCCACATCTGTCCTACTCCGCAAAAACCATCGCGAATCACGGTACTGTTTCTGATCGATTGGTCAGGCTCGATGGCAACTATGGATCCCATGGTAGGTGGCTCCTGCGGCCGCCTACAAGCTGCCAAGGCGATTACAAACTATGTTAAAAACAGCGCAGATCCTCAAACTGCAGTGCAAGAAGGGATGATTCCGTTCTCTTCGACAGTAGATTTGGGCGGCATACTACCATTATCAGACATCGATACCTTCGCATCTAATCTTACAGCTGACCGAATTTGCCGCGCAGCTGGTGGTACCAACTACATCGCGCCGCTGCAACAAGCTCGCCAAATGCTTACGGGCGTCCAAGGCCGCGTGGTGATCTACTTCATCACTGACGGTGCACCTAATATTAATATCGATGGTCGTTACAGCTTTGATAACGACCCAGCGGTTGTCGACCAAACCATCGGTGCAAGCCGCGACCTCAAGGCCGTCTCACCAGGAGTCACCGTAAACAGTATCCTTCTTGGCGCTCAAGCTTTCATCGCTCAATCGACAATGAATACAGTCTCCGGCGATCCACAACGAGTCAAATTAGTCGCTAATGCGACCGATCTGGCGCAGTCGATTCTAAAATTTGAGTCACCAACCTTAGTGCCAACTTCTGCGACCGCTGAACTAAAATCCGGCGGCAAAACCAAACAAGTAGGCATTGCCTCAGTGACTCCTGACCCAGATAAACCGGGCGACTGGATCTTCACCACCGAGCCCTTCGAAGTAGACAGTAAAGATGCCACAATCGATGTCACCGTGAAAGACAGCGACGGCGGACTTAGCAAGTCGACCGCCAAGATCGACGTGAAAGATCCCTGATTCGAGTTTAAATTAGAGAAACAGAAAATCCTAAGACAAAGCAATAAGCCGGAGATCTAAGACGATCTTCGGCTGTCGCATTCGTAAGATCCGTCCATTAATTCCCTAAAGCGCATGTCAATCGGCCGACAACAAACCTGACAATCCTCGATGTAGCTCTGAGCGCCCGCAGACGCATCAAAAAATGTAACGAACGCCTCGCCACACCAGGGGCACTGCACTGTGATTGGATCTTCCATGAACGGCTGCTCCGTGGGCTTCTCGCCCTTAATATGAGTGTGGAGCTATCCTACCACTAGAAGCTAGTCCAAATCATACAGCTTTGTCTAAACCTACCTCAACTTGTTCGCTGACTGGGACTTCTATCGAAACTATGAGTTTATCGTCTTCAGAATGGCATTGTTCGAAGGCGTCTTCACCTACGGTATGCAATTCGTTTATGAGTTTCATGATTTGAGAACTACGAGCGCGAGAACCCTTATCCAGTGCACCATCAGTCCCCATCACAATGAGATGTGCCTGGGAAGGATCCAGCTCAAAACTAATGGGTCTTAGTTGCAAGTCTGGAAACACTCCAAGAATATTTCCTCGCCCTAACAGAGTACGCATTGATTTTTGACCATTAAAAACATGTACTGGCACATGACCGGCAGAGAAATACCTGATCTGATTTTTGCTCACAACCAATATACCCATCGTCAAGGTGTGGGGTTTGTTTTGCCCCATAACTAGTAGAGCAGCATTGACAGAATGTAGCCAATCGACCGCATCAAAATCTGGATTTGCAAATGCCTGTGCCCATAGAGACTGCACTGCATGGACCACTAGTGCAGCGCTGACACCCTTACCCGTGACATCGGCAACAGCGAATACTAAGTCACCATTACCCGTGGTACGCAGGGCCATCCAGTCGCCACCGAGTTGATGATATTTACGTTTGAAAAAACGTGCTTCAACACCGTGAGGTGAAATAAATTTGTCAGGTGGAGCTAAACAGTCTTGGATATCATTCGCCAGTAGTATCTGCTGTTCAACAGCTTCAACCCTAAGTCTTTCACTCTGGATTAGCTGATTACGTGTATGAAACTCCCCCAAGATCTCGCGACGTGATCTATGGGCATTGGAATAAAACATCCCGGCAGCGAAGGCGGAGTAGCCGAAAATCAACATCAGCAAGTTATACATTTCACCAGATGTTTTCAGCGGCCCATAGGCCCAAACACCCAGGATTACATTGAAGATCACACTGAAAAGAATACGCGCACCCTGCAGTCGGAAGTTTGCCGTGAACAGAAGCAATGTGCCGATGAAGAAAGATGCGGTCATCGCAAGATCGACATCACGGTGAGGATTCTCTAGTGTCACACGCACGCTGGTCGCGGCACCGGTTATAAATATCACTCCGATCATCACAGAAATATAGCTCATTTTGTTGAACTTGATGAGCGGAGAAAAGTTCCAGATCAGCGCTAACAAGAGCAATGCGCTGTGTGTTGAAAGCTCGACGACGCGCTGTGGCATTGGTGACAGCAAGTAGATACCAATGGTCGAAAATGTAAATACAAAAAGGAGAATGCGAGCCACGTAGCGCTCGAACATCCCCTGATGTGAGCCTTGCCAAGTCTCAACAAAACTACGCTCCTCCGCGCTCAGTCCACGCATGGACAGCGTCAGAAAATCGTATACTGTATTGACTTTAGACTTGAAGCTCACGTACGCCTTTCCAAGGGATGTCGATGTAAACATTCGCAAAATTCGTTTCGGTAGAAATTTTCATCGGCTTTAATAGGCACTCCGAAATGGCCCACCTAGGTATCGTGATAAGTGGCAAATATTTCGGGGATTTGCTGGGAGGTGCGCTTCATAACCAAGGATAAGTGTGCAATTTTTGAGAGGGGGCGATGGGATTGGCAGTAGTAGCTGATGACTCAGTCTCGATCTGATGCCAAAAGAACCTCTAGTTCCTCTTTAGTCATCTTTATCACTGCCGCAATCTGATCCAAGGACATGCCGCCGTCCATGAGTTTGCGAACGAGGACGGCTTGGGCCTTCCGTGCGCCCTCGTCTCGCCCTTGCTGCAGGCCTAACACGCGACCTTCTTCGCGCCCTTCTTGACGTCCCTCTTCACGCCCCCTCTGTAGCCCTTCATCACGAGCCTCATCAAGCTCCATGCTGACGCGAAGCATGCCAAGCTCACGGGCGCGGGCGATCTGTTGCGCTTCGTCCATAGCAGATATCTCTTTCAGTTTATCAAAAGTCTTCTTGATGATGGGGTCAGACATAAGGCCCTCGCTAGCGTCTGGCTGGGTAGCCTTCATAAAGAACTTGGCCCATAAATGCAGCCTACCT
>CAIWTN010000067.1 GCA_903915625.1 uncultured Pseudomonadota bacterium
GACTATAGCCACCACCGGCGTTGGTTACCATCACGTGATAGTTGCCGTTCGAGAGCAGATGAACCTCAGGTCTAGGGGTATTGGGTGTCTTAATGACACGCAAAATAGCCTGACCAGCCGAGATAATACTTGCTGCCTCTGAGACTTCGGGAGCATGAGGATAAAGAGCTGCCACCTTCGGCACGCGTTCATGAAGCAACAGTTCGACTGCGCGAAAATAAGGCTCCGATAGGAATCGACGCTGCATTTTCTTATCAAGAAGCTGATACAGTATGGAAAGTAGGCTCATTCCCTGGTGATGGGCCATATAGGATCTGACAATCGCTTTGTCCCGGTCAGCACTGACGCGACTACTGGTAAAATCGATCGCCTCAAAAAAACCGTAGCGACCAAGAAATCCCTGCTGCGCCATATTCTGTAAATTTTTACAGGCCTCGACCGGTGCCACCATGAGGGCCATGACCGTAGCATAGGGCGCAATGACGAGGTCCTCTGCTAACCCCCTCTTGAAACCAAGCCCTGGCACTCCAAAGGCTCGATACTGATAATTCAACTGCATATCGGTGGCGTTGTACCCGGACTCTGAAATCCCCCAAGGCACGCCCCTTTGTTTGCCATATTCAATTTGGCGCCTTACCGCTGCACCGTAGGTCTGATCTAGTAATGTCCCTTGGTAATTAGGCATGACTAATAGCGGCATCAGATACTCGAACATGGAGCCGCTCCATGACAGTAGCGTAGGCTCTCCTTTGACCGCGGTAAGTTGACGCCCCAGAGCAAACCAGTGATCCTGAGGCAAATATCCCTGCGCTATACCGACAAAGCTGCCAAGTCTTGCCTCCGAGGCCAGCAGATCATAAAAACTATCGTCACGCCGATGCTCGCTGACGTTGTATCCTATAGCCATAAGATGGCGTGATGCATCGTACAGAAAATCATACTCAAAAATCGAGAAGTCCTCGCACATAGCCGCTAATTCACGACTCAAAAAAAGCTTAGTTTCGGCACCGCGGATACCCGCTTCCAGCATGCGTCGCAGTTCAACGAGCCAATCTTTACCAACGACAGACGTACTAATTAAGAGGTCAATCAAAGGTATTTGTGTTTGCCTAAATTGTGCGATTTGAAGCAGAGTTGGTATTGCTCCAAGGTCAAATATTTGATCCCGCCAGGGCACATCTGCCGGCACTTTTAACTCTGACCATGGTGCCAACTCTTTCAAGGGATTGCCCAAGCAATCTGCACATTGCTGGGCAAGGGCACTGAGCCAAAATTTCAGGTCATCATCATCCGCAGCGACAAAAATTTCAGACATAGTCTCGCTAATTAAGTTATTTAGTCGATGCGCATGGCCAAAATTCAGCACCTCGCTATCAAGACCTATCCGGATCTGTCCTAGCCTTGCCTTCGCATTGGCACTTAGTGCAGGCAGATCGCTCAAACAGGAAATCGTATCTTGCAGACCGCGAGACGTTGCTCGACTGATCACCGGCTCATCAGCCAATTCATTTAGCCCTGGTCGAAGAGTCAAAAGTAAGCCTGCAAGATTGCCGCTATCGACCGTAGAAATATACCGGGGGAATAATGGCTGAAGGGTCTGAGTGTCGTACCAGTTATAAAAATGACCACGAAAGCGCTCCATCTTACTGAGAGTTCGGAAGGTCTGTTCCGTTCTCTCCAGGAGTTTCTGTGCTGAGATGTAGCCAAAATCATAAGCGGCAAGATTCGCTAGTAGCGACATACCGATGTTAGTTGGCGACGTGCGATGCGCACTCACTGGAACCGGGTATTCCTGGAAATTATCGGGCGGTAACCACTGCTCGTCTGGGCCGACAAAGGTTTCAAAATAACGCCAAGTTAAGCGGGCAAGGCGACGTAAAAAATCTATCTGTGATTCGCTTAGATTGGCGGTACTCGGTACTAGGGGGCGACTCAAACCATAGGCAAGGATAGGCGATATGAACCAACTAAATAAAAACGGAGAGGCGGTGCTGACTGCATCTGGAGCCAGAAAGTAAATAGAAGTCATGACGAACATGGCACATAGAGGAGCTATGGCCGTAGATCGCAGTAGCGAACCAAAATTGTGGACTGCACGATGCCTGGGATCTGTGGTCGATCGCCAAGCGAGAAGGTGCCGCTGAGTGAGTAGCATCCGAACTATTGATTTAGCAATGGCATCGAGATTTGCAGCGGCTTCGAATGGTAGAAAGACTAGCGCAAGAAACGAGCGCACAAGCCGACGTACAGCACTAATGATGACCACCTTTAAGTGAGCACCGACGGGCGCTTCCACCGACTTACAAAACATATCCGCAATAAATGAACCTAACACTGGCAGGACATACATCATGGCTACAATGCCGCTAACGTACCAGGGATTAGGTAGCGTCAACCAACCAAGAAGTAGGAAAGTCAGCGCCGATATAGGCACCAGGCTACGCCTGAGATTGTCAAATATCTTCCATTTAGCTAACCATTTTATTGGGTTTTTCTTCCATTTACGATGAAGATCCGGGACAAATGGCAAAAGCCAAAACGCGATCTGCCAATCGCCACGGGTCCACCGGTGACGGCGCATGGCTTCGTCACAAAAATGACTCGGTTGGTCTTCGTAAAGAATGACGTCACTCACTAAGCCGCAGCGGGCGTAGCACCCTTCTATCAAATCGTGGCTTAAGATGAGATTTTCGGGAAGATTGCTCGTAACTGCCTGGCTGAAGGCATCGACGTCGTAGATGCCCTTGCCAATAAAAGACCCCTCTTGAAAAAGGTCCTGGTAAACATCAGAGACCGCTCGCGTGTAGGGATCGACACCCGGGTCGTCGGTATAAAGCCGACTAAACCATGACCGAGACGTACAAGGCAAATTCACCGCCACTCTAGGCTGCAGAATGCCATAACCCCGCGTGACCACCTGTTCAGTCATTCCGTACTTATTCGTTGCAAATTCAGCGCGATTTAAAGGGTGCGCCATGGTAGCGACTAATTTAGCAGCAGCATCCTTTGGCAGCATGGTGTCGGTATCTAGAGTGATGACGTATTTGACGCTCATAAGCGGGCTAATATCGCCTGATATGACCGAAAAATCGGAAGTATCTTTGCCCTTATGACCCGGGCGTCCACGCAGCAGAGCATTCAGAGCTTCGAGCTTGCCACGCTTCCGCTCATAGCCCATCCAGACTTGTTCGCTTTCGTTCCACTCGCGTGGACGGTGGAGGAGAAAAAAGACATCCTTCCGTGTCCCGTCCACTTTTCGCAAACCTGCGTAACGCGCGTTTAAAGATTCGATACCTAGACGTGCCATTTCGACTAAATCGGTATCTAAAGACGTCACCTCAGACTTGGAGTCGGTGAAATCAGTTATTAAAGCGAAAAACAAATTTGGGACGCGATTTGCTAGATACCGCACCTCTAAGCCAGCGAGTAGATCCTCGACGTTCCTGCGGCTTATTAATAGTGTCGGAACACACACTAAGGTCCTGTAGTCGTCGGGGATACCGGAAGAAAAATCTAAGCGCGGCAATAGTGTAGGTTTTGCCAATGCGGTGACACAGCGGTTGATCAATTCGATCGCTAGCTGGCTCGACGCGATAATGGCGGCGGCGGAGAGAAAGGACCATGTCGCACTGGATAACCCATCGTTGGTGAGCGGTGCCATAATTAGTAAGCTCAACACACCAGTAATCACTGCGACGCCGCCAAGAAATAGGACGTTCTCTCTCCTTCTGTGCCATCGCATGGCATTGGCAAGTCGCATGCGCCACTTAGGTAATACATATCTCTCGACTTCCGCCAATCCGTCGCCGATCAGAAAGTACCCTACATGGCTCTTTCTGTCGTATTTGCCACCGCATCCGGCCCGCATCTCGGCTAATTTTATAGCCCGCTCAGCCACCTCAGGCTCCGCCATGTTACCTAACTTGGCCAGCTTCTCCACGACATGGCGGTAGCGGTCCCGGGTCGCGAAATCCATTAGATCGTAGATCCCGGCAGGATCACGACTGAGCGTTGCCGCAGTCAGGTTGAGTGATTCTACAAAAGCACGCCAATCAACGGATCCAAGAAAGCGGAGGCTACCGATACTAGCACTTATAGAAACTTGGTTAGCCGCTTGCTGTTGGCTTTCCATTTGAATCATCTGCTGACTGGTACGCCCTGATGCCGTGAGCTGTTGCTCTAACCATGTGAGCGGCATATCAAGTGCTGGCGAATGTCCCTGCAGACTCCTAACTAACTCCGCAACAAAAGCATTTGATATGGGTGGCTGGGACCTAGCCATGTCGGCAACAACTAGAATGAGATGTTGTGGCTCGTGCTCTGCCGCATGAAGTAATTTTTCTGTCCAAAATGCTGCTTGCCCTCGGTCCCTGATGGCCGCCCCGACCCGCTCAGCGACACGGCGAATATTTTCGATTAATGCCAACCGAAGCATGATGGGTATGGCCCAGAATTCGCCCAGATTTAGATTGGCAACTTTTTGGTAAGCAGCAACGAAAGCATTAATATTTTCGAGGTCTATTCTCCCGTCTACATGACCTATAATTTCAAGAGCGATATCGTAAACTCTTGGCAATCCGCCTCCACCCGGATTGATTAGGTGTGGCAGCGAGCGACTGTAGCCACGCGGGAGGTGCCGACGCGCTATGCGAATCTGCTCCTCAATCATGTGAAAGTTATCGAGCAACCATTCCCCAGCCGGCGTAACCATTCGCTTCGCACGCACCGCCTGAGTTAGCAGTTCATAAACATCAAGCAAAACACTCTCGTTGGAATCCAGCCGCGGCAAAAGCTGATCCTGACCGAGCTTTGCCTCTACCTGATGTTTAGAGGCTAGCGCGGTGGCGTGCTGTTTCAGCTGCTCTAAGCTCAACAGTTCAAATTGAAGCAACACATCTTGAGTGCGATCTATGCTCTTTAGCTGATCTCTGCGTTGGCGCAAATTTGACAAAGAGGTCTCCGCATCTGGTTCGGCAATACTTGCCTCCTATGCAATCATCGAGCCATCATCGAACAAGACGGGAATTGGCCATTCATGGTTCACGGCAAGGGCGTTTGCTTCATTTGCTGCAGTTGATGTGTAGGTATTTTGCTGCACAGGATGCGGAATAGATGCAGTGCGCTCCTCTCTAGGTGCGAGCATTTTTGCAAGAAGGCCCGAAATGCCTCTAGCTGGAGATCAGCGAAATCACCACCGCGAACACAACACCATGATAATGTTGACTAATTATCCATATGCAGCTTGCGCATGCCACACCTGCCCTTAATACGGTATAAGTCA
>CAIWTN010000068.1 GCA_903915625.1 uncultured Pseudomonadota bacterium
ATCCAGAAAGCCATCGGAAAAGCGGGCAGCGATGGCGCTTGCGCCACTTGGAGATAAGCTTTGCTGCGGACGCTGAATGCGCAGCGCCTGGCCGGTATTGCGCAGCGCATCGGCCGGGCTTTCACCCTGCTGCAGCGCCTTGCGTACGTGATCCCGAACGAAGGCGGCGGCGACATCACCGGCATCCGGTCCGCCCATGCCATCGACAAGCACGGCCAGTCCGGCGCACGCATCAAGATCATAGGTGTCTTCGTTCAGCAGACGCTTCCTGCCGGGATGGCTGATTTGGCCGATTTCAAACATGCTGGAAATGGTGGGTGGTCATGCTGTCATTATGAACGGTTATGGCCATTTTGGGATAAACGAGTAGCCAAAATGCGGTTGAAAACGCTATAATCGCTTCCAACCATTACGCCGGAGAGGTGGCAGAGTGGTCGAATGTACCTGACTCGAAATCAGGCGTAGGTGTGAGCCTACCGAGGGTTCGAATCCCTCCCTCTCCGCCAGTAGAGTAAATGAGCCCCTGAATTCAGGGGTTTTTTTCGCATCATCAGGCTCGCCGTTTACAAATTGCGTATGCGCGACCTCAGCATTATGTCAAAGCTTTACTGATTTTCGGAATTGCAAAGGCGTCATGTTGCGCCATCGCCGAAAACTCCGGCTGAAATTAGTGTCATCAGAAAAGCCTAGTCGCTCCGCAACAACGCTAACCGGCAATGAAGTCTTTTTTAGATACCAGCAGGCCATCTCGCTCTTGGCATCGTCTATCAAGGACTGGTAGGTCACGCCTGCGGCTGCCAAGTGCCGAATCAAGGTTCGAGGTGACATGGCTAAGCGTTCTGCTGAATTTTTAAGAGTCGGCCACTCTTGTTTATCATCAGGCATACTAACTCGCAAACGTGAGATCAAGTTACCGTCAATCGCAAAAAGCTCTTCTTCACAGGCTCGACATGCGTGGGCATATAACTTCTCGTCGGAGGTTGGGTTGGCCCTTTGGGCTATTTCTGCAGGTACCCGCAAAGTAGTATAGGGTTGTGAGTAATTCATGATCATGGGCACAGACAGTGAGACCAAACCTTCCCAATGTGCCTCAAAAACCATTCTCGATGCTGCTTCATCGCCGGCCACCCCTTGAATCATTTTAAAGATCGAAACTGCTGTACCGATTTCACAGAAATTTTGAAATACACCTAAAGGCATGCGTGGCAAAAGAATCAAGCGTGTTTCATGCGAATCACTTTGACAGGTGTATAGAAAGAAGCGATTACGCATCGAGGCATACCGTGCCAGCGTATGCATGGCCTCACCTACCGTCGCGCTGGAAACGACAGCATACCCCATTGCGCCATGTGCAGATGCAGGGATTAGGCTTCCCAGATCAATCCCTAAATACGGGTTGGCCTCAACATCGAGTTTTTCGAGTAGAGGTAGCATGTCCATCAAAGTGACCATTCGGCTTGTATCGGGCATGTGAACGTCTACTCGTAAACCCAGCCGTTCGGCCAAGACAAGTGCGATGCGTACATAGGCCGGATGTATCACGCCTTCACGCCAGGCCGGTGGTGGTGAGATCTCTTGCATTGGCGAATATTGTCACCTAAAGAGGAGTTTTTGTCACCGGCTGAGCTTCAAAAAAGAAATATCTTATTCAGAATTCAAGAGTATCAACCATAAGCCCTAATGGCGATAACTTTAGGGGCAGAAAAAGAGGAAAAAGACATGTCATCGAACGCATCGTCAAAAAACCCCATCCTAGTACCTGCGGAGAAGAAAGCCGAACTCTATCTGTTGACTAATCCGCCAGTTTTCGCCTGGCCGACTCTCGGGATCCTGGTTTTCATTGTTGCAGGAATTCTCACCGTCGACAGTTTGGCGCTGCGTGGCCATTTGCCCTTATGGGTTGCGGGGCTGTGCAATGTGCTGCTTATGTATCCGGTCTTCCATGTAGCACATGACGCAACACATGGCGCTGCATCCTCAAATATCACCCTGAATGACTGGATGGGTCGTATCGCATTACTGATGATTGCGCCTCAGGTATCGCTAAGTACTTTCAGATACTCGCACATGGTTCACCACCGATTCACCAACGGTCCCAAAGATCCAGACCACTACGTGCATGGGCCTTGGTGGAGTATTGTTTTGCGCTGGATGACTTTTGATCTGTCCTATGCGTTCTATAGCCTGCGCTCAGGTGATCCAAGGGGCATCAAAACGTTAAAGGATACGATTCTATTGGCAGTGTCGACACTGGTGGCGATAGGCCTGTTAACTTATTTAGGCTATGGCCTTGCCGTTGTAATGCTTTGGCTAATTCCTGCACGTATCACAACAGCGTTGATTGGATTTGTGTTTTTGTGGTTACCACACCTTAATGGCGATGAGCACGGCCGGTTACAACAGGTGAATACTGATGAATCTGCGACCTATAACCTAACCGCAGGTACTACTGTAAGAATGGGGCATGAGCCGCTAATGGATGTGCTTATGCAGTGGCACAATTATCACTTGATTCATCATCTATGGCCGACCACTCCCTCTTATAACCATCGCAAAGTTTGGCGCTTGATGGAGGGTGAGCTGCGCTCGCGAGATCTTCAAATTCAGCATGGTTTTGCGTTGATTCCGAAATTTCATCCCGGTGGCACCACTTCTGCAGGTTTCTAATTAAAAGGTAGACTCTCATGAGAAGATTTCGCTGCGCTTACTGCGCTCATGTTTACGATGAGGTTTTGGGTGATGTAGAGTCAGGAATCCCGCCAGGAACACTATTTGAGGACCTGCCAGAGGATTGGTGCTGTATCGAATGTGGTGCAATTAAATCAGATTTTCAACTAATTGTTGATTGATATATAGCCTTTCATTAGAAAATAGCGAGGCAAAAAATGAAGAATTTCCTGAAATTTTCTGGTGTTATCTTGATGCTTCTGATGGTTCTTCTTGTTGTCGCCCTGACGTGGGCCACATCTCGCCTAGCAAAAGATGATCCCACTGTCATTCGTCCAAGTTACAAAAATTATGAGATGGGCAAAGGTGCGGCAGATGGTTCGCTAAAACCTAATGCGGTGGGCTACATTATCGATAGCTCAGGGCGTGGACGCATAATGCCACCTATGCCTGCCGAAAAACCTATGGATATTCATACTTCGGCCAACCAAGAACACAACATGAGTCTGCGTTCTTGTTTTTGGCCTGGGCCTCGTGCCCGTAATGGGGTATTTACTAACGACGCTAATTCTTTCTCATTAGAAAACCAGTTTCCTTACACAGGCACCACCTATATACCCACAGCGCTGAAACTACCGGAAGGTGCTAAGCTGATTGTTCAGGGGGATTTTCCACATATGCGGCATTGGAATTTCAACATCTACAATTCGCGGGGCGAGCCATTGGATTCGCTGAATGATATAGACATTCAACCAGACGAGGGATCACAAAATCCATTTCGACCTGGCGTGCATCGTGATACGAAAAACCGCAAATATACGTTCACTATTTTGAACGGAAAGCCCCCTTTGCCTCGGCCGGTGAATACGCTTTATACCAATGCCGATGCCGGCAGCGAAGTCTTCATGTGGATGCGAAACTACGTTCCAGATCAAAGTATTGACTATCTCGGAGGCGTGGCTTTGCCGACGGTGAGCATGGTCTTGGCTGATGGAAAAAAATTGGAAGGTGATGCCGCTTGTCAAGCCAGTAATTCTCCCATGCGTGGAAAGCAGCTGCCTAGCTCGGTAGATGCGCGTGCGTGGGTCTTACTCACGCATCTGCCCTGGGTTGATACGAACAACGTTGGCGCCAAAGATGTCAAAGCACGACCATTGCAGGCTTTTTTCAGCCGCAGGCAAGTGGTAATTGATTTGTTTTTTCCATTGTTAAGCGCCAGGCAATCTAAGTTGGTTGGAGGTTGGTGGAGTAATAAAGCAACACGCTATGGATATACTTATTTAAGTCGTAACTATGGACGGGTTTATGTGATGACAGCTAAGATGCCACTCACACCTAAGAACTGGCATGGTGAAAACGATAATCCAGAAATCTATGACATGCGCTACACATCAGTATGCACGGGAGGATCCTTAACGGCTGCTACCACAACAGACTGCATTTACGACGAGCAATTGGCCGCCAGCACTGATAGTAGTGGTCGTTATGCCTTGGTTATTTCGCGGCAAGAAGATCGACCAGTCAATGCTACTCCCTCATGTGGAGTGGCTTGGATCGACATGGGTAATGGTGACGGGATGGTCAGTGGCTCACCTAACTTCGTATCGCTCATCAATCGTCATACTCAAGTCCACGCCAATTTCAAGCACAGCTGGTTTGCCGTCACCCAGCCCGGTCATGAAAAGGAGACTATGGGTGATTACTTGCCTTATGTGCTCAACCTGAGAGAAAAATCTCGTTTTGAGGCTTTAGGCTGTCCAGTTAACAAATCCAAACTCTGGGCCATGTTACCCAAGTGATAAGTGCTAACTGCTAACTGCATTCTGAAGACCTATATGCCGAAA